>JAADDX010000005.1 GCA_013153685.1 Campylobacterota bacterium
TTCCATATCTTTATAATAAATACTCTCAAACTACCTTTGACCACAAATACGGATATGCCAAAGTTGGGTTTGGATATGTGTTTTAAATAAGGAGAAAATCCCCTTATTTAACTTCCACACTACCTGTAATTGTATCATCAGATGTGCTGCTATCATCATCGCTGATTGCTACGATAGCTTGATATGTACCTAAAGTAGCAAGATAACTATTTAATTTATCTACAAATGTTGAGATACTATTGCTATCACTTGTTAAAGCATTTTCTAAAGTATCTATTTTTACACCTAAATCATTATTTACTAGGTTTTGATCCACATTTGCCAAATAGGTAGTCACGCCATTGCTTTGTGTTACACTTAATCCAGCATCATCAAATGCCGCAATCACACCGGCTGCATTTGTTTCTATACCTACTTTTGCCCCTACTGGCACTGTTGTTACTGGTTTTTCTCCAGATACACATTTTACGCTTATAGGTTGTATAGCAATCCCTACATATTTACCATCTTTTTTGAAACTTACAGCAAAAGTTAGATTAGATTTTGTAAACGTTGCACTACAAGTCGCATCTAAAGAAATATTTGCATAATCATCTGCTAATGTAGTATCTTTATCTAATTCTGCACTGAATTGATTGTTTTGTACTGCTACTTTTTTATCACCAAATTTTACTGATGTTACTGTTAGTTTATCTAGTAATGTTGGTGTAGTTGTAGTAGTAGTAGTTGGCACATATGTCATACTAGTATCATCCATCTCATCACTATTTTCGTCTGTATTATCCATTTCATCTGTATTTTCATCAGTATTATCTGTCACATCCGTATTCTCATCGCTTCCTTCAGTCATATCCTCACCGTTTTGTTCTTTTTGTAGTTGTTGGAGAGCTTCTTGTACTTTTGGATCTGTAGGAATTTGTTCGATTACAGCATCAAGATCTCCACTTTGAACAGCTTCTTTTACTGCTTCTGGATCTACTCCGGCGTCACTTACTGCTAATACAGCTTTTAGTGCTTCATCAGCATCTTTGATTGTTCCAGCTTTTATCGCTTCTGCAGTAGTTTGCATCACTTCGATAGTATTTTGTACTTTATTTGTAATTTCTTGTGGATCAACACCCGCTACTGTTGCTGCCGGTTCTACTGTTTGTGTAACTACCTCTGTTAGATCTACACTTTGAGGGTTTTGAACTACTTCTTTTACTACTTGTGTATCCACTGATTTTAATACAGTTTCTGGATCCACTCCCTTATCTTGTGCTTGTTTAGCTAGATCTGCTACACTATCACTTACAGCTACAAGTGCTTGTAGTTTTTTAGTCTCTACAGAGTCTGGATCGTTAGCTAATTTTGTAATAAGTTCTTTTTTTGATTCTACTGGGTCGAAGTCTTTAGCCGCATCAAATGCTTCCATATCATTTTTCAACAACGCCGCAGTTGCGATTGGGTTAGCCACGCTTCCAGCCCCTTTGGTTTGTAAAGGCATTCTAATTACTTGGTCTTTTGCAGAGAGTTGTCCATCTCCGTCCGTATCTACTATAGCATCTCCTGGCACGTCAAATGTAGCGTTTGTTACATCTGCATTTGCAGGGATTGTAAATGTAATCTTACCGTTTACTACATCTTGAGATTTGTATTCAACACCGTTAATTGTTACTGTAGCTGGTGTAGCTAATCCTACAACATATGCGTCTGATGCTATTATAGTAGTAGTTGTATTATCCGCAGTCGTATTATCTGCAGTGGTATTATCGCTTGATGAGCTACCTCCACCACAACCAACAAAAGCAAAAACACTTCCTACTAGCATCATGCTTGCAATCTTACTAATCTTATTCATCATATCTCCTTTTTTTGTGTTGTTGTAATTATACAAAAAATATACTACAATTTCAATATAAACTTTAAATAATTGCCCAAAATGTGTTATAATTTCGCAAATAGATTGAAGGAATTTTAATGAAAATAACTAAATTAACATCCAATTTCGATGTGGAAATCACAGTAGATAGCGACAAGTCTATCTCCCATAGATGTGCTATATTTAGTTTGCTAAGCGATAAAACCTCTGTGATTAGGAATTATTTACGTGCGGAAGATACTATGAATTCATTAAAAATAGCACAAGCACTCGGTGCCAAAGTGCAAGATGGAGAGTATATCACTATTACCCCACCCAAACGATTACAAGAAGCAAATAATGTATTAGATTGCGGCAATAGTGGTACAAGTATCCGTATATACAGTGGATTGTTAGCTGGGATTGATGGGTTTTTTGTATTAACGGGAGATAAGTATCTACGTCAACGCCCAATGAAAAGAGTAACCCGCCCTTTGATGGATATTGGTGCTAAGATAGATGGTAGGATGCAAGCAAATCTAGCTCCCATTGCTATTCGAGGAGGTCATTTGAGTAATTTCCACTATGTATCACCAATCGCATCTGCACAAGTTAAATCAGCTCTTATCTTAGCGGCTTTGCATGCAGATGGAATCTCTACTTACCAAGAGCCGACTCTAAGTAGAGATCATACCGAGAGAATGCTTATAGGTATGGGTGCACAGTTGGAGATAGCAAGAGAAATTACAATACATCCGCTCAAGTATGCGTTAGAGCCATTGGATATTACCGTGCCAAATGATCCAAGTAGTGCTTTCTTTTTTGCTGTAGCAGCAGCAATTACCAAGAGTAGAGTCGTACTTAAAAATCTGACCTTAAACCCTACTAGGATCGAAGCTTTTAAAGTTTTAGAACAAATGGGAGCCGTGGTGCATTATGTCCTCAAAGAAGATAAATATGAACCAATTGGTGATATTATAGTTGAGGGAGCAGAGCTAAAGGCTGTGGAAGTGGATAGTAATATTGCGTGGTTGATTGATGAATTGCCGGCGTTAGCAATTGCGATGGCTGTAGCAGATGGTATCAGTAAAGTCAAAAATGCTAAAGAACTTAGAGTCAAAGAATCAGATAGGATCCATGCAGTGATATCCAATCTTCAAAAATGCGGTGTCGAGAGTGAAGAATATGATGATGGATATAGTATTAAAGGTAGTAAAAATATCCATTCAGCGTTAATTAACTCTTTTGGTGATCATAGAATCGCTATGAGTTTTGCTATTTTGGGGCTTGTTAGTGGAATGGAGATAGATGATGTAGAGTGTATTAAGACATCATTTCCTAATTTTGAACATTTATTAAATACACTCTATGGCAAATAATTTGTATAAAAACATATTTTTTGGTATAATACGCCAAAGAAATTTATGATGAGGTCGTAATGGAAGTAGAACTTGCAAAAAGTTATGGATTTTGTTTTGGTGTAAAAAGGGCTATCGAAATAGCACAGAGCACACCGGGTGCTGTCACGTATGGTGAGCTAATACACAATCCACTAGAGATCGAAAGACTAAAAAGAGACTATGATGTGGGATTAGCCACAAGTGTCGATGATATTACGTCGGATAATGTCATTATCAGAACTCATGGGATTGTAAGAGAAGATAAAGAATATCTCAAGCAACAAGGTAAGAGGTTGATTGATGCGACTTGCCCTTTTGTAAAAAAACCTCAAGAAATAGTAGAAGAGATGAGTAAAGCGGGCTATGATATTGTCATCTTTGGGGATGAAGCACACCCGGAAGTACGAGCGGTTAAGAGCTATTCGCATGATTTAGAGCGGACTTTTGTAGTCTCAGATCCATTAGCCGCAAACGACCTCAAACTAAAAGAAAAAATAGCTGTCATCTCCCAAACCACCAAGAAGATTTCAGATTTTTTACAGCTTGTAGCTTTTTTGATCCAAAATCATAAGGAAGTAAGAGTATTCAATACCATCTGTAACGCAACATTCAAAAATCAAGAAGCTGTCAAACAACTCTCCCAAAAAGCCGATGTTATGGTAATAGTAGGCGGCAAAAATTCAAGCAATACCAAACAGCTATATTTTATTTCTCAACAACACTGTAGCGATAGTTATCTAGTAGAAAATGCGGATGAACTGCAAAAAGAGTGGTTTGAGCATAAAAACCTTTGTGGAGTAAGTGCAGGGGCGAGTACTCCAGAATGGTTAATTCAAAAAGTAATTCAAAAAATCAAACAATTAAAGGATTAGAAATGGAAGAAAATTTCGAACAAATGTTAAACGAATTTGAAAAAGAAAAAAAGGAAAAGATCAAAACCGGTAGAATCGTTGATATTCAAGATGGAACCGTGTTTGTGGATATTCAAGAGAAAGTAGAAGGTGTGTTACCTAAGAAAGAGATTGAAAATACTGATTTTAAAATAGGGGATGATATCCCAGTTGTCGTGACTAAAAAGACAAAAAAAGGTGAGTCGGTTCTTAGTTATAAGCTAGCTATGAATGATATTAAAAGAAAAGAATTTATGCAAAAATATAAAGTAGGTGATGTTGTAAGAGTAAAAATAGTGGGTGTAAACAAAGGTGGATTTGTAGCTACAAACGAGGATAATATAGAATTTTTTATTCCAAAAAGCGAATCTGGTTTACAACTCAGTGACGAGTACAAAGGTAAGAAAGTCGATGCGGTTATTATCGAAATCAAAAAAAATAGCATTGTATTATCAAGAAAAAAATACCTCCAAGAAAAAAAAGCTCAAAGAAAAGAATTTGTAGAGACTATCAAAGATAAAGTAGTCCAAGCTACAGTAAAAGGTCTTAAAAAAGACGGTATTATTATAGATGTTGATGGATGGGGAGGTTTTGTTCCTCAAGAAGAAGTAAGCTTTAAGAAAGTAAGCCATTTTAAACTATTCAATAAAGAAGATAAAGTAAACGTAAAGCTTATTGACCCAGAAAAAATGTTGTTCTCTATTAAAGCTACTCAAACAGATCCGTGGCAAGAAGTGATAGACAATAAAATTACTACGGGAGATGTTTTAAACGTTACCGTAACGAATATCAAAGATTATGGAGCGTTTGTTGATATTGGAAATGGTGTAGAAGGATTTTTGCATATTTCAGAAATATCATGGGATTCGCAAGCACAAATAGATGATGTATTGAATGTAGGAGATGAAATAGATGTAGAAGTAACAGAGCTTGATCTGGATAATAAAAGACTTAGAGTAAGCTACAAATCATTACTCCCAAAACCGGCTGAAACTTTTGCGAAGAATCACAATGAGGGCGATGTAGTAGAAGGAAAGGTAGTTAATGTAACGGATATTGGTGGATTTGTGGATGTAGATGGTATTGTATGTTTCATCCCAAATAGATTTGTATCATGGACTAAAGGGGAGAAAGCTAGTGAGATTTTGAATATCGATGATGTATATGCTTTTAAAGTGATTTCAATTAGTCCAGATGAAAATAAAGTAATTTTATCTAAAAAAGATGCTGAAGATTCACCGTATGTAGCGTTTGCAAAAGAGCATCAAGTAGGAGATACTATAAAAGGTATTATTAAAAACATCGCGGATTTTGGTGTATTTGTGAGCTTAGGAAATGGAGTAGAAGCTCTAGTAAGAAAAGAAAATTTGGAGAAAGATATCCAAGAGTATAATGAAGGTGATGAACTAGAAGGTGAAATTACGGAACTTGATGCTCAAACCAAAAGAGTTAAGTTAGCACAAAAATAATAACCTATGAAATACGTATTTGCAGCTATTTTTACAATAGTTTTTATTAGTCTTGTGGTAGTGTATATTAGAATATCGGGGGTAGATATCACTCCCCCCAAGCAAACCTCTCCACTAGTCAAACCAAAAAAGGAAGAGTTATCTATAATCAAACTTTTAGCTAATACCCCGTCGGGGGATTTATTTCCAGCCAAAGAATTGTATCTAAAGGTAAATTTGGATTTTATATCAAAGACTCATATTTTATATCAAACGGTAATTAACAATTTAGATAAATACACATTGTTTGGTATAGAGCAAATTTTGCAGATGAATAACATCAAATATTCTATTATAAAACTCAAAGATGACCTAAAGTTATTTGTGAATTTTACCGATGTTGCACAAGCTAAACAGATTCAACAAATATTTAAAAGTTACAATTTTGATGTCAAATTAAAAAGAGTAAAAGTTCAAATACAACAAAAAGGATAATAAATGAAAAAAATTGTCGTATGTGACCCAATCCATGAAATCGGTTTTAAGATTTTGCAAGAAGCTGAAGATATAGAGCTTGTAGATGCAAGTAAAACCCCAAAAGATGAGTTGCTAAAAATCATCGAGGATGCAGATGGTGTTATCACAAGAAGTCCAACTCCAGTAGATGAGAAATTTTTAAACGCAGTTAAAAAACTAAAAGCAGTTGTAAGGGCTGGAGTTGGTGTGGATAATGTGGATATCGAAGGTGCCTCAAAAAAAGGTATTATTGTAATGAATGTGCCTACTGCAAATACGATTGCCGCAGTAGAGCTTACGATGTGCCACTTAACAGCTTCAATGAGAGCTTTTCCAAATGCGGTAAATGCACTCAAAAGAGATAAAGAATGGAATAGAGAGAGATGGCTTGGAAATGAGCTTTATGGTAAAAAGCTCGGAATTATTGGATTTGGAAATATTGGTAGTCGCGTAGGAGTAAGAGCCAAAGCCTTTGGAATGGAAGTAATTGCGTATGATCCATATATTAATCCAAGCAAAGCTACAGATTTGGGTGTAAAATACACTACAAATTTCGATGATATTTTAGCGTGCGACGTCATCACTATCCACACTCCCAAAAACAAAGAAACAATCGATATGATTACCTCAAAAGAGATAGCCAAAATGAAAGACGGAGTAAGGCTAATTAACTGTGCTAGAGGTGGATTATATAACGAAAAAGATGTTGAAGAAGCATTAAAATCAGGTAAAATCGCGTGGCTTGGTATCGATGTATTCAATGAAGAACCACTAAAAGATCATCCGTTTTGGAATATAGAAAATACATCAGTAACGCCTCACATAGGTGCTAACACAATAGAAAGCCAAGAAAAGATTGCTCGCCAAGCTGCGGAGAACATCATCCAAGCAGTAAGAGGGATCTCATATCCAAACGCCCTCAATTTACCAATCAAAGCCAACGAAACACCGGAATGGGCTATCAAATATCTCGAACTTGCACAAAAAATGGGATTTTTAACCGCACAAATTATTGATAAAGCTATCTCAAAAGTAAAAGTAATCGCATACGGAGATATTGCAAAATACTCAAATTCACTTCTTACGTTTAGCTTAGTTGGTGCTATGAGGGAAATTGTAGGGGAAAATGTAAATTACGTAAATGCGAAATTTCTTGCAGAGGAAAAAGGGATTGAGCTTGAAATAGAAGAGAAGAGTAATGAGAGTAGTGCATATAAAAATCTCGTGAAAGTAGCGATTTATACAGATACCAACGTATACACTATCAGTGGAACGATGTTTGAAGATAGCTTTAGAATAGTTGAGATTAAAGGTTTTGAGCTTGAATTTGAACCAAAAGGAAATTTTATTTTCTTTAGAAATACTGACGTTCCAGGAGTAATTGGAGAAGTGGGTCTGACTCTTGCAAGACACAATATAAATATTGCTGATTTTAGATTAGGTAGAAATCAAGACGGTGAAGCAATGGCGGTTATTGTAACTGATGGTGCAGTAAGCAAAGAGGTAATTGAAGAGTTATCCCAACTAAAAGCCGCGATTAGTGTAAAAACAGCTGAACTTTAGTGAATGATAAAGCAGAATTTTTCAAAATGTGCCAAACATTACCATACCAATAATACGATCCAAAGACAGATTATTGCCAAATATACACATACAATGGATGGCAAGGTCGTCTTGGATCTAGGGTGTGGTGATGGTAGTTTGTATCAGATGGCTTCATTAGCCGGTTATGTTGGAATTGATTTTAGCGAGGAAATGCTCGCTTTGCATCCTAGTAATGATGTCTATTTATTTGATTTTGATACGGAGGAGTGTTGGCAGTTTATACAAAACACTCCTTTTGATATGCTTGTGTCCTTTTCATCGTTGCAATGGAGCAAGGATTTGTCTTTTGTATTTCAAAATATTGCCGCATTACACAAACCATATCTTGTTACTTTGTTTAGTGCCAATACGTTTAAGACTATTTGGCAGATTACTTCTAGCAAATCGCCTATTTATTCGATACAGGATATTTTACGATATGCACCAGCAGATAGCAAATACGAAATCTCACATTTTAGATTGTATTTTGATGATAAAATAAAAATGTTTAAATACATTACCCAAACGGGCATCAAAGGTACTACAAATCTTACATATACCCAAGTTAAGAGATTACTGCACGACTATCCTCTTAATTATTTGGAATTTGAGAGTATCACACTAAGTAACATGCTCCATAATGCTAATATGTCTTAAAAAGTGTAATATTTTTCTCAAATTTTATTAATTTTTGATATAATAAGCAAATACGATTTAAAATTTCAAGGAGCAGCGAATGGGACTATTTTGTAAAGAGGAGAAAAAGCTTAATATCGATATGCAGTTTATAGATAAAGAATGTCAAGATATTCTCCAAGATAGACATATTTTCAAAAGTGATGATGAGATACAAAAGTTAAAAAACGGAAATCCCAACGAAAAAATCAAAACTTTACTAACAATCAAAGATAGAGAAATTTTTTATTGGGAAGCATTTAAAGATACATATCCAGTAGGGATGTTTTGTGTTACTCCAGATAGACAATTTATCGAATGGAATAAGCACTTTGAAGCTATGACACAATGGAGCCATGATGAACTAACCAAGATCGATAAAGCACCAGCGGTTTTGTGGCCTAGTCAACCGGCTCAATGTAAAATATGTGCTATCGTAAAAAAATTTGATACTGATGAAAAGAGAGCTGGGTATGGTTTTGCGGAATTAGAGAACAAATCAGGAGAAATTATTCCGGTATTTGTATATGTAATCCCTATTTTTATCGGAGGCACTCTTAATAGAACTTACGTAATTATCAGAGATAGAACAAATGAAATCCAAGAGAGAAAAGAATTTTTAGAGACACATATCAAGCCGATTATCGCGAAACTTGAACAACTCAAAAATAAAGATATTTCTACACTATTAGAGCTTGATGATAATTCAGAATTAAAATCATTAGAAGAGCCTATTAATGCTATTATTACTACGCTAAAATCTATCATCTCTCATATAGAAGATGCTGCAGTTAATATAGACGAAAAAACAAACGTAACCAAAGATGTCTTAAATGCTTCGGTATCATGGGCACAAAATGATTTCCAAATGACCCAAAACGACTTGGTAGAAAAAGCCAAGTCTCTTGAGAGCTCAACAAGTGACATTGAAGGGATGGTAGAGTTAATTAGAGACATTGCAGATCAAACCAATCTACTTGCTCTTAATGCAGCGATTGAGGCGGCTAGAGCAGGGGAGCATGGTAGAGGATTTGCAGTTGTTGCTGATGAAGTTAGAAAATTGGCTGAGAGAAGTCAAAAAGCAACGTCTGAAATTACATCTACGATTTCTATCATCAAAGATGCCGCATTTTCAATGGTAGCGGAAATAGAAAAATCAAACGACGATGCACAAAAACTGATCAATGATTTGGCTTCAATCGATGAAAATGTGGAAATGATAGAAACACATATTTCAAAATTAAGAAGAGAAATAGAAGAATTTAAGCTATAATCCTCTTTTTCTTTTTTACCCATCTGCTATATTTTATAATCTTTGTTTGTTTTTTGTTGTTAAAATATTTTTTTTTTGATAAAATTACAAAAATATGCTTACGTTAGGAGTATCTATGGATATTAGAAAAGAATTTTTAAACTATTTCAAGAATAAAGGGCATAAAATTTACCCAAGTAGCCCACTTGTGCCAGATGATGCAAGTTTGCTTTTTACAAATGCGGGTATGGTGCAGTTTAAGCCAATCTTTACAGGAGAAGTCCCAGCACCAAATCCACCAAGGGCTACATCAAGTCAATTATGTTTAAGAGCCGGTGGAAAGCATAATGATTTAGAAAATGTAGGTTATACCGCAAGACATCATACTTTATTTGAAATGCTTGGAAATTTTAGTTTTGGTGATTATTTCAAAGAAGACGCTATCAAATACGCATGGGAATTTATCACAGAGGTTATCAAACTACCAAAAGAAAAACTTTGGATTACTATTCACGATAGTGATGATGAAGCGGGTGAGATATGGAAAAAATATGTCCCAGAAGATAGAATTATTAAAATGGGCGATAAAGATAACTTTTGGCAAATGGGAGATACAGGACCATGTGGGCCTTGTAGTGAGATTCATTACGACCAAGGAGCAGAGAATTTTTCAAGCAGTGAGGATTATTTAGGTGGTGAAGGAGATAGATTTTTAGAGATTTGGAATCTTGTATTTATGCAATACAATCGTGATGAAAATGGAGAACTTCACCCACTTCCAAAGCCTTCAATCGATACAGGTATGGGGTTAGAGAGAATAGTAGCTATTAAAGAAGGTGTATTTAGCAATTATGATAGCTCAATTTTTAGACCATTGTTAAATAAAATCGAAGAAATTACTTCTAAAAAATACCATACTGATGAAAGAGGTGCATCTCATAGAGTAATTGCAGACCATATAAGAGCAGTTACTTTTCTTTTGGCACAAGGGGTGAATTTTGATAGAGAAGGTAGAGGGTATGTATTAAGAAGAATTCTTAGACGTGCGGTAAGACACGGATACTTGCTTGGAATGAGAGAGCCTTTTATGTATCAAATCGTAGATACTCTTGTAGATGAAATGAAAGAACAATATCCATATTTAGAAGAAAAAAAAGAAATCGTAAAAGAAAATATCAAATTAGAAGAAGAGAGATTTTTCGCTACTATCGATAAAGGTATGGCAATTTTTGAAGAAGAACTTGCAAAAACAAAAGATAGATTATTTAGTGGAGAAGTAGCATTTAAGCTTTATGATACTTATGGATTTCCACTTGATTTGACACAAGATATGTTAAGAAGTGTTAATAAAAATGTAGATTTAGATATGTTCCAAAAGTTAATGCACGAACAAAAACAAAGAGCAAAAGCGGCATGGAAAGGTAGCGGAGATAAAGCCTCTGCAAATGTAAAAAGCTTACTTGAAAAATTTGGTGAAAATGAGTTTGTAGGGTATGAAAATCTAACATTCAAATCAAAAATATTAGCTTTACTTGATGAGGATTTTAATGAAGTAGATGAGCTTAATGGTGATGGTTGGGTTATGCTTGAAAAAACTCCATTTTATGCTGAAAGTGGAGGACAAATCGGAGATAAAGGGACAATCGCTGGATATGAAGTAGATGATACCAAAAAATTTAGTGGTATAAATTTAAGCCATGTTAAAAATGCTAAATTAAAAGTAGGTGACATAGTAGAAGCGATAGTGGATAATTCAAGAAGAGAAATAGCAAAACATCACTCTGCTACTCACTTATTACATTCTGCTTGTAGAATAGTTTTAGGAGAGCATATCGCACAAGCGGGAAGTTTGGTAGAGGCTGATAAGCTTAGATTTGACGTAAGCCACCCAAAAGCTATCACTGATGAGGAATTAGAGAGAATTGAAAATATCGTAAATGAAATGATAGCAAACGCAATCCCTGGTATTACGGAGGAATTGCCTATCGAAGAAGCAAAGAAAAAAGGTGCAATGGCATTATTTGGTGAGAAATATGGTGATGTTGTAAGGGTTGTGAGCTTTGATGATGCGAGTGTGGAATTTTGTGGTGGGACACATGTAAATAACACGGCTGAAATTGGAAGCTTTTATATCACAAAAGAAAGTGGTGTGAGTGCAGGTGTGAGAAGAATAGAAGCGGTAGCTGGAATTTCGGCTTATAGATATGCTAAAAATAATATAAATGAAATCAAAGATTTAAAAGCGGAATTAAAAACACAAGATATTAATAAAGCTATCGAAAAACTAAAAAATGAGATTAAAAAACAAAAAGAAGAGATTAAAAAACTAAAATCAAGTGCCGTAAAAGAGCTTGAAAAAATCGAAAAAGATGGTGTAGTTTATATCATTGATAGAGTTGATAACGCTGATTTAAAAGAGCTTGTAGATAAAGAAAAAAATAGATACGAAAAAGTATTTATTTTCTTAATTGGCGAAGAAAACAGCAAAGTAAAAATGGCTTGTGGTGCTAAAAATGTGGATATTAAAGCTGGAAATTTCATAAAAGAAATCGCCCCTATCGTAAATGGTGGTGGTGGTGGTCG
>JAADDX010000088.1 GCA_013153685.1 Campylobacterota bacterium
GAAAAAATATCTGGTGTAAAATTACACTCAACCCGAAGGGTGGCTTTGCCATTTGTAATTTTAAGATATTTGAAGCGTTAAAAAAGTAAACTTATCTTGAATGAGAGGAATATTAGCTTATAATAAATAATAAAAAAGTTTATTCGTAATTTACCAATTCTTGATAAATCTCTTTTGTAGTTTTGTTGGAAATTTTGCTTAATAATTTTGCTTTTTGTTTAAGAGGAATATCAAATGCCAAAATATCCTCATACGTCAATTCAATAGTAGGGGCTTGCTGAGCCTTATCAATAACTACAACCCACTCCCCCTTCGTATTCCCCAACACCACATCCTTCGCCTTTGCTTTTATAAATGTCTGATGTAGCTTGGTTAGTTCTTTAGCAAAAAAAACCTCTCTTTGTGGAATAAGTGCTTGGAGTTGAGAGAGCAACTTCTCAATCCTATGCGGTGCTTCATACAAAATAACGATTTTGGGGGTATTAATTATCTCTTTGAGTTTCTCTTGTCTTGCTTTGGTTTTGTGAGGTAAAAACCCAACAAAACAAAACTCCCCCTCAAAACCGCTCGCCACCAAAGCAACCAACATAGCATTCGCCCCTGGTAATACATCATACTTGATATTATGAGCAATAGCAAATTGAACCAATTTACTCCCTGGGTCACTAAGCCCTGGCATTCCAGCATCACTCACATATACGACATTTTTATCAAATATGGAAATATCTAGATTTCTTAACACAGCTTCTTCATTGTGTGAATGCATCGAATAAAAAGTTTTATTAAGAGGAATATTTAAAAGAGATAGTAGTTTTTTGGTGACTCTCGTGTCCTCACAAAAAACGACATCGGCTTCAGATAAAGCCTTTTTAGCCCTATCTGAAATATCCAAAAGATTGCCAATTGGCGTGGGAACAAAATAGAGCAACTACGCAAGTCCGTATTTTTTCTTAAATTTATCTACTCTACCACCCGCACTAACTTTTTTCTCATTTCCTGTATAGAAAGGGTGACATTGATCGCAAAGCTCGATTCTTAGAGTATCTGTTGTTGAATAGATTTCGAAACTATTTCCACAAGCACAGCTTACTTTACAAGGTATATATGTTGGATGAATATCTTTTTTCATTTGATTTCCTTATGAATGTTTTTTTAGTGCGGAATTTTATCATATTTTTTTGCAAAAATCAATATTTACCTTTTAAACTACCAAAATAATTAATCTCCTCAATCGGTTTATCAGCATTTACTTCTTGTAGCGAATTTTGAAGGTCTATATCCTTCATCATCTCCTCTAATTCCTCTTGACAATAACTCATATGCATATCAGCACTAATTACATGATCTAGCGATTCAAGTATTCTTACTTTAGCAATTTCCTCTTCTACATTTTTCCCTTCTACTGTCACGATAATTATCCCTTTTTGTGCATCACTAAAATGGATATCGCACACACCGCTTTGTTTTAAACTCTCTTTTACCTCATCCATATATTCCGGTCTTGTTTTAACTATAATACTTGATATATTCATCATTTCTCCTTTTCGTCTTGTTCTAGATTTTTATCAATATACAGTGATAGCTTTGCATGCTCCATCTTGTAATATACATAACTAAAAAATGCTACCCCCAATATCACCAAACTACTGCTTAATAAGTTTTTAGGATTGTGAATTATATTATAACCTATCAAAATCAACGTTGCTGCACTAGTAAGCACAAAACCCAATAAAGCGATAAATCGATTTGCGTTTGTTTGATGAGACAATTTATAATTAGCCAAATTTACCAAACTAAAAATCAACAAAAACCCAATACTCCCTGCAATTGAGATATTTTCTATATTGAAACTAATAGCAAAAATAATAGCTAACAATCCCAAAATTATCATCCCTTCATAACCGTTTTTAATCTGTTTTTCAAATACTCTTGGTAACTCCCCAAATTTAGCGACCAAATATCCCACTCGTCCAGCTCCGTAAATAGTCGCATTAATCGCACTAGCAGTTGACAACATCGCCGCAATAGCAATAATAACAAATCCCAAATGTCCCAAATACGGCTCTGCCGCAATTGCCAATACATAATCACTTGCTTTTTTGGCTTCTTGGAAAGTTACATTTCCAATAGTTACAATTGCAATTAATACATACAACACAATTACAAAAATCACACTACTATAATAGGCAAGAGGAAGAGTTTTTTGGGGATTTTCTACATCTCTAGCGGTATTTGCAATCAACTCAAATCCTTCATAAGCTAAAAATATAATCAACCCTCCAGTGGAAATCGACAAAAAATCACTCCAATACTGCGGATGTAATTGCGTAGGGTCAAAAGTAATCATCCCAATTGCAATAAATCCTAATAAAATGAAGATTTTGGCAAATACCATAATATCTTCCGCCTTTCCTGTCAAAAACGCACCAAATAGATTGATAAATACAAATATCAAAATCACTCCCGCACTTGCTAATTTTGCAAACCACTCTACATCATGCCCATAAAACAAAGCCGATGAATAGCTCCCAAACGCATACGCATACAAGCTCAACATAATCACATAACTCATCAATAATAAATTGTTTATCAACATCGAGAAGAAATTATTACCAAAAGCCTGCACGATAAATTCGATAGTCCCACCTTCGCTTGGGTATCTAATCGATAATTTGGCATACGAATATGAAGTAATTAACGCAATCAAACCAGCTATCATAAAAGCAATCGGTGCTGCTCCTTTGGCAAGGTCGATAGTAAGTCCCAATACGGCAAAAATACCTCCCCCTACCATTCCACCAACACCGATACTAAACGCTTCTAATAATCCTATTTTTCTCATCTATTCTCCTAATTTACGAGCGACAATACCCAAATAGATCATCGCAACAGCATCAAAAACAAAACTAATCCCAACAAGTACCCCCACAATTGCCAAGCTACTAAATGGCCAATTAACCAACAACACAATAGCCAAAACCAAAGAAATCACTCCATTTAACACCAAACTCCACCAACCGCTAATAGGTCTAAATTCAAATCCCATATAAATAGAACTAAACGCATCCACAAAAAAATAAAAGCTCATCAACATCGCAATAGTTGCAGCCCCAATTACTGGAAATACAAACAACAAAATACCGCTAAGCACTAAACCAAACGCCTTAAACCACGCACCGGCACTACTATTGTGTGACTTAAATACCAAATACCCCTTAAAAATCCCAATCACAATAAACAAAGATGCAAGCAACCACACAAAACTAATCCCGCCAATTACTGGCTGAGTGATAGCGATAATCCCAGCTATCAAAAATAACAATCCACCAATAATTGATAAATTGGAATATTGCTTAAAAATATCTTCATCAATATTATGAAACACTATCATTAATTCGCCTTACATCTCAATAATTCGGTATTTTTGATTTTTTCAAGTCTTTTGATTAATTCATCAATCTCATCAAGACTTTGTTGGATTTGTTGTTTTTTCTCCACTAATGCTTGGATTTGTTTATCTATACTTTCAATAGGAATTTTACACTCTTTTGCCAATTCTTCCTCTTTTTGCAGTGTCCATTCAGAAATTTTTTTTAGAAATTCTTTTATCATTTTTTGCTCCTTTTTTTGGAATTATATCAATTTTTTGTGCTTTTTTTGTCTCTGCACAAAATATGCTACTTTGGTAAAGCCGATTTGCTTAGCAATTGCAATAGCCTCATTTAAATAAAATCCCACTTGTGATGGTGTGTGTGCATCGCTAGCAAATGTAATATCAATGTCATGTTGTTTAATCATCTCAAGCAAAGCGATACTCGGATATAATTCATGCACCTTCTTTCTCATACCAGCTGTATTAATTTCCACCACCAAGTCATTATCGGCAATAGCTTGAATAGCTTCTTTAGCCAATACCTTAATATCCTCTTTTGGTCTAAATCCAAAGACTTTTATCAAATCCAAATGCCCTACAATGTCAAATAATCCGCTATTAGCTAATTGCACTATCAAATCGAAATATTCCTTATATACCTCATCCACATCCCGTTGAGCCCATTGAGATAGAAATTGCGGATTATCAAATCCCCAATTATCCAAGAAATGCACACTTCCTATAAAATAATCCACATCTTGTTGTAAGATACGCGTATCAACTGTCGGCACAAAATCCACCTCATACCCTTTTAGGATCGTAATTTGAGGGTATTTTTCTTGTAAATTCCTAATCCATTTATCATATATTTCCATCTGGAAATAATCCATACGATATTGTTGATCAAAATCCATATAAGCATGGTCTGCAAACCCGTAAATGTGTATATTTTTTTTGATTGCTTGTTGGATGTATTCTTGCATACTCCCAATTGCGTGATTACATAAAATAGTGTGATTGTGTAAATCTACCATTTTTTTCCTTTTTTTTAGCATTATATTACCATTTTTTTGATATAATTTAACAAAGAATTTTATTTTTGTAGGAGTGTGTTATGACACAAGAAGAACTAGATGCCCTAATGAGTGGCGATGTAGATGTGGATAGTATGGAAGAAGACACATCTAATTCATCGGATACATCAGATGAGTTGCCAGAGGATGTAGGACCGCTTGATCCTAAAAAGAGTGATGGCGTATATCCACCACCAGCAACCGATGATCATAAAGTAGTATCTCAACTTGATGAAGTAACAAGAGAGAGTGAAGCAAAAGCAACTGAGATTTTGGATATCATGGATCAAATCTCAAATGCAATGATGGATAACGAAGAGCATTTAAATACGGTATTGGAATATCTAAATCACAACAAAGCTTTGTTTGAAAAATTAACCAACAAATTTCCGCACGTCAATACCTTCAAAGAAGAACTATCAAAAATCGATGATATGATTGAATTGGTGCAACAATCATTGGAAAATTCACAAAACGCAAGCGATAATATTATGATGGCGATGGATATTATGCAATTCCAAGATATCCATAGACAAAAAATTGAGAGAGTTATCAATATCATGAGAGAGCTGCTTAAATATATGAATAGAATATTTGAAGGTAAGATTGATGATAGCAAAAGAGTTTCGTCAGCAAGACATATTCATGGTGATAGCACAGAAGATGTAGTAGAAGAAGATGATTTAGAAGCATTAATAGCTCAATTCGCAGGGAAAAAATAATGGTAGAATTACTCTCACCAGCAGGTGATTTTGAAAAGTTAAAAATTGCATTAGAATACGGTGCAGATGCCGTATATGCAGGTGTTAGTCATTTTTCTTTGAGGTGTCATAGCGGTAAAGAATTTGATTATGATACATTTAGCGAAGCGGTCAAATACACACACTCCAAAAACAAAAAAATCTACGCTACGGTAAATGGATTTCCTTTTAACAATCAAATAAAACTTATCCAAAACCATATCAAAAAACTCGCTCAAATCGGTGTAGATGCGATGATTATATCGACTCTTGGTGTGATTAGAGAAGCTAAAAATTTAGCACCAGATGTAGATATTCATCTCTCAACCCAAGCAAATGCTTTGAATGTGCTTGATGCAAAAGCTTATTATGAATATGGAGTAAGCAGAATTATTGCCGCAAGAGAAGCAAGTCTTAAAGATTTAAAAGAGATAAAACAAGCCATCCCAGAGCTTGAAATCGAAGCATTCGTGCATGGTGCTATGTGTTTTGCATATAGTGGTAGATGTCTTATCTCATCACTCCAATTTGGTAGAAATGCAAATAAAGGTAGTTGTGCGAATGATTGTAGATACCCTTATGTTATGTATGCCCAAAACCCAGAAACAGGCACACTTTTAAAACTTGAAGAATATTCAGATGGCACTTATATTATGAATTCAAAAGATTTAAATTTGATTAAATATGTAGATCAAATTCTAGAGAGTGGAGCAGTAGATAGTATCAAAATCGAAGGAAGAACAAAAGCTCCTTATTATGTAGGTGTAGTTACAAAAGCTTATAGAATGGCAATAGATGATTATTATGCAAACAAATTTGACCCTCAAAAATATGAAGAGGAAATTTTAACTACAAAAAATAGAGGATTTACTGATGCTTATTTAGTAAAAAAACCGCATGAAAAACACGATACTCAAAATTTATTAACCTCACTAACGCATGGAGATTATCAAGTAAGTGGGATTGTAAATGAAGATGGACTTACTTTTATGTGTAAATACAAAACTTATCCAAATGATGAGATTGAGATTGTATTGCCGTATAATAAAGATATTCAAGAATGTGAAAATGAAATAGGAAAAATTTATAAAGATGGTGATAAATATAAATTAAAACTTTATAAAATCGTTACCGAAAATAATAAAGAATTAAAAAGTGTGCATAGTGGAAATCTCAATCCTATCAAGCTTCCTTGTAAATTGCCTTATTTAACATTTCTAAGAAAAAAAGAACTATAAAGGGATTAGATGAAAATCGTAATTGATATGCAAGGCTATCAAGGAGCAAGTCGCAAACGGGGTATTGGTCGCTATACCAAAGATTTCATCTTAGAGCTTCTAAATAACTCCGATGATGATATTTATCTGCTTTTTAATGACAAAATCCCATACGATAAAGAACTATTTCTTGCAAAACAAATCATCTTTCATACTACCGAAGATAAGCAAGTAAATGAATTATTACGTGAAAAGCTAATAGCGGATATTGAACCAGATATCATCCTAATTACATCTTTGTTTGAAGGGTTTGTAGATGAGAGTGTAGTATCTATCAAAAAACTAGCTAATATTACAACAGCTGTTATCGTATACGACCTTATCCCCTACATCCACAAAGAACAATTTTTAATCGGTGAATACAAAGATTTTTATCTAAACAAAATCGAACAACTCAAAAATGCCGACTTGTATCTTAGTATTTCCGAATCGGCTAGAGATGAATTGATTCGATATTTAAATATTAATCCAAATAAAATAGTAAATATATCCTCAGCTACTAACATTGATACATCTAATGTGATGGATTTTGAACAATTAAAAGCGGAATTATCCATCTCCAAACCATACATCATGCATGTAGGTTCATACGAACCACGCAAAAACTTCGATACCCTTATTAAAGCCTTTGAAGAGTTGCATTTACCATATCAGCTCGTCTTAGTAACAAAAAAACAAAAATCCAACAACAAAGACATCATCTATACCGGTTATCTAAACGATACCAAACTCAATACACTATACAAACATGCAAGTTTGCTAGTCTTTCCATCATTACATGAAGGGTTTGGATTGCCGATTTTGGAAGCTTTCGCATTTAAAACACCGGCTATTGCATCAAATATCTCATCGATGCCAGAAGTAATTGGTGATGGGATTACATTCAATCCATACGACAAAGATGATATAGCCAATAGCATCAAAAAAGCACTCGAAAATCGCGATAAACTCACAGAAATTGCTACTATTCAATATAACAAATTTAGCTGGCAAAATACCGCTAAAAAGGCTCTCAAAGCCATACATTCCATCCCCACCACCCATCAAAGCGTCTCTGTAGATACTTTGATTGCTAAAATTACTCAAATTAGAAAATTCACAAATATGGAGCTAATCGATATTGCCAACAAAATAGATCTCAATTTAGAAGAAGCGGAAAATACGAAACTGAAAATCAGAATCGAAGGACCTTTTGATAGCACTTATAGTTTGGCATTACTCAATAGACAAACTGCATTGAGTTTGGAGAAATTGGGATTTGAAGTAGCACTACACTCTAGAGAAGGGCATGGGGATTTCAAGCCAAATACCAAATTCCTCAAACAAAACCCACACATCAAAGCACTATATCAAAAATCATTCAAAATCACACCGGAAATAGCCGATATCACATCACGCAACCTCTACCCACCTACAGTTGATGATATGCATTCCAAAATCAACACCATGCACCACTATGCATGGGAAGAGAGTGGATTTCCTAGTGAGTGGATAGATAATTTTAATCAACACCTCACCTACATCACCACACTCTCAAAACATGTCAAAAAAATACTTATTGATAACGGTATCAAAATACCTACTAGAGTATCTGGTTGTGGTGTAGACCATTGGGAAGGGATTGTCCCGTCAAATTACACTATTCAAGCTAAAAAATTCAAAATCCTGCATGTATCGTCTTGTTTTCCTAGAAAAGGGGTCGATGTATTGCTAAAGGCGTATAATGAAGCCTTTAGTAAAGATGATGATGTTAGTTTGATTATCAAAACTTTCGATAACCCACACAACCAAGTCGATACTCTTATCAAAAACATGTGGCATAAAAACAGTCCAGATGTAATCGTAATTAAAGACGATTTAAGTGATAATGACCTCAAAGCCTTATATGAACAATGTGATATATTAGTAAATCCAAGCCGAGCTGAAGGGTTTGGACTACCTCTTGCGGAAGCTATGTTAAGCTCATTAGGAGTAGTTACTACCAACTGGGGAGGACAGTTGGATTTTTGTAATGATAAGAATTGTTTTTTGATAGATTATTCTTTTACAGCAGCTCAAACGCATTTTCATCTATTCGATTCGGTATGGGCAGAACCAAAGGTAGAACATCTAAAACAAATTTTACAAAACCTCTACCAAAACCCATCACTAATCCATCCAAAGCTTGCACATGCCAAAGAAACTCTCAAAACATTTACATGGCTGAATGCATCAAAGCGGATGTTGCCTATCTCAACTACTCACAAAAAACCGAAAATCGGGTGGGTTAGTACATGGGATATGAAATGTGGGCTTGCTACTTACTCACAACATTTAATACAATTTCTCGATGATGTAGTAGTTTTTGCACCATACGAATCTAATGACGAAAACGCTATTAGATGTTGGGATACAAATGATAGGATTCAAAACCTTGATAAATTATGCACTCAAATCAAAAATCACAATATTGACATTTTGGTAGTGCAATTTAACTACGGGCTATTTAATTTCAAACAACTCAATAAATTAACCAAATTAAATATCCCTATCCTAATGACGCTACATTCCACAATCGACCCTCCGCATGCACCAAAAAAAGCA
Source organism: Campylobacterota bacterium (assembly GCA_013153685.1). Lineage (GTDB taxonomy): Bacteria > Campylobacterota > Campylobacteria > Campylobacterales > JAADDX01 > JAADDX01. The sequence continues at coordinate 9,047 of JAADDX010000088.1, forward strand.
CTCAAAAATCTAGACCTCAGTAAATACACAAGGTTACTCGTGCATTCGATTGCGGATTTGAATAGGCTCAAGGATTTGGGATATGTGGATAATGTAACACTATTTCCGCATGGTGTTTTGGATACGAATCTCACCAAATCTCCATCGGATGAGATTGTGATTGCTACTTTTGGATTTTTCTTACCACATAAAGGCTTGATAGAAACAATGGAAGCGTTTAAGATACTCAAAGAAAAATATCCAAAACTCAAATTAAAAATGTTAAATTCACAATACCCTATCGAGCTATCTGAGAAATTAATCAAACAAGCAAAAGAACATCTAGTAGATGGTATAGACCTAGATACACGCTTTTTGAGTGATGAGGAAATATTGCAAGAATTAAATAAAGCCGATATAGTGGTATTTGCTTATCAAAACACCAACGAAAGTGCAAGCGGTGCTGTGAGATATGCAATCGCACTTGATAAAGAGATAGTAATCACTCCTGTGGGGATTTTTGATGATATTAAAGACTTTTGTTTCGTAACAAAGGATATGAGTATTCAAAGTATTGCTCAAACTATCTCTGAAGCGATAGATGCTCTCACCCACCAAACACCCACACTCAAACACAAACAAACCTTACGCCAAAAATACCTCAAGACACATAGATACTCAAAACTTGCTAAGAGACTATATAATATGTGTTGGCAGTTTGTTAATAGCTAGGCTACGCCAAGCTAGCAACAAACTCAAGCTTTGATTTTATAGATAATCACATACAATAACGGCAAATAAAACAAATTCAACAATGTCGAAAACGCTACCCCATATCCGATTACAATAGCAAGCGGTTGTAGGATAACTGATTGTCCAAACGGATAAAAAATCAACGTAGCCAATCCCAAAATAGTTGTAATAGATGTCAGCAAAATAGGTCTTACTCTAAGCAATGCTCGATGCTTTACCTCATCTAATGTTTTGGCTTGTTTGAGAAATTCTATCATTATAATCCCATCATTTACCACAATTCCAGCAAGACCTACAATACCTATCATACCAATCATAGTAAAATTCATACCCATAATCCAATTTCCAATAATCACCCCCAACATAGACAAAGGTATTACGGAAATTACTACAAAAGGCAATAATACAGAATTAAACATAGCAACCAAAGTCAAAAAAATCAAAATTATCGCAATAATACCGGAATATTGCAAATCTTTGCGAAATGTTTTACTGACCTTCTTCGCTCCTGCAATATTTACTTGCACCCCCTCTTTTTGTAGTTTTTTAAGCAACGGATCGATGATCTTGTATACTTCGCTTGTAGTGATAATAGATTTATCCAGATTCGCATACACACTCTTAGCTAATACACCATCGTATTTATTTAGTTTTTTAAAATTATCCACTACTATCAAATCCACCACTTTTGAGAGTAGAATTTCTTGATTATTTCCAATTGGGATTTTTAGTGTTTTGAGGAAATTTAATTTATCTTTATTGATATCTTCTAACTTGATTTTAATCACATCATCATCGATTGTTTTTGCTATTTCCTTATCAAAATAAAACGCTATGTGTGAAAAAATATACCCTTGAGTTAGTCCTAAACTTTTACCGTAAGAATTGATACGCATCTTCAAAAGCTTAGCACCCAAAGTAGCATCATCATAGATAGAATGCACCCCTTTAATATCGGCAAGTGCTTGTTTGAGTTGACGGATATGATATAAAAGCTTATGGATATTATCCTCGCTAAGGCTAATTACAATATCACTCTTTACCATTCCAGCACTTGGCACCTCAACACTCAAATCCAAAAATTTCAAATGCAATTTGGCAAATTGTTTTTGTAATTGTTTAGCTACTTCCTTAGCACTTTTATCTCTTCTTACATCATCCGCATTAGGCTTGATTGGTATAAAAAGAGGAGCGATGTATTTGTTGTAAAAATCGGTTGGTTTTTTGTCGTATAAATCAACAAAAATATGAAAATTATTCTCTGCACTATCGATATTAGCCTTTCCATTTAGCTTCATACCCACAATAGTTGTGAAGCTTTTGATATCTTGTTTGTGGAGATTTTGTTTGAGAATATTTTCAATTGGCACGATAGCTTTGTAAGTATCATAAATAGTGCTATTAGCTTCCACACTCCCTTTGACATATATTTGCGTAGTGTCAAAATCGGGAAATAACTGGAATTTGGAATGTTTCATACCGATGATGATAAATAGCACAATCGACATAAACCCAAACAAACTAATCCATCGATAAGCTAGTATTTTATCCAAGATTTTAACATAGGCAGTGTTGATATAATTCCACAATTTACGTTGTTTTTGTGGGATTAATACCTCTTTTGCGTGAAGAGGCAAAAACACAAACGCTTCTAGCACGCTTGATGCAATCAAAATAGTAATCATAATAGGAATAATCTTCAAAAACACCCCTATCTCACCCTCTATCATCAACAGCGGTAAAAACGCAAAAATAGTAGTCAAAGCAGACGTAACAACAGGCCAAAATACTTCCTTTGCTCCATCAATAGCCGCATTTAATCTATCTTTACCCATCTCCAGATGCCGTTGTATATTTTCAGCAACTACAATCGCCTCATCCACTATCATCCCAAGGGCTATCAACGCTCCAAGCATCGATAACAAATTCAACGAAAAATCAAAATAATCCAACAAAATCAACGCAATAGCAAATGACGTAGGAATCCCTATAGTCACAACAAACGAAATCCTTTTATTAATAAAAATCCACATCGCAAAAAACACCAAACACAGCCCAAAGATAATATTGGAAATAACCGTATTTAGCCTATTTCTAACCCAAACAGACGTATCCATACTAAACCCAAACGTCACTGATGGATACTGTTTGGCAAATTGTTTGGTTAATTGACGAATTTGTTTGGTAAGGTATATAGCATCTCCACTTTGGGATTTTTTGATAGTTAGAGATACATCTCTTAGACCATTGTATTTCCCTAGCGTAGTAGGTTTGGCAAGTGTATAATAAATATTGGCAATATCACGTAACCGAACCACTTTTTGCCCTATTTTTAAAATAGAATTAGAAATCGTATCGATGTTTTTGATGTTTTTAAAAGAGATATAAAAGTGTGTTTTATCTTCTATTTTACCAATTGGCATAATCGTGGATATATTGGATAAAGCATTTATAAGAGCATCTTTATTCAATCCCAACGCCTCGACTTTTTGTAAATTAATATCGACTTTTAATTCTTTATCGCTATCACCATCAATTTGGATTTTAGCTAAATCTTTTAGAGTCAATAACCTTTGTTTGAGTTTGTTGGCGATTTTTAACAATTCAAATTTATCTTTATTTGCGGCAATAGTCACTGTAATAAGCGGAAATGCCTTTTTGATAATACTCACACTAGGTTCACTCATATCATCTGGTAGATTATCACGAATATTACTTACTTCACTCTTAAAATCACTCAAAAGAGTATTTTTATCACTATTTGGCTTAAGATCAACAACAATCGAAAAGCTACCATTTAAAATCGTAGATTCGATACTCTGAACTTCTTGATAGTTTTTAATAGCATCTTCAATAGGTGTAACGGCAATTTTATTGAGTGTATCACTACTTGCACCGGCGTAGTGCCCAGTGATGGAAATTTTATCCAATGTAGAAGGGGGAAATAACTCTTTTGAGATTCTGTGATAAGATAGGATAGATAATACTATCAAAAAAAAGAAGATAGTATGGGTTAGGGTAGCATTTTTGATAAAAAATCTCAATGACTAACCCCATTTTTATATTTTAAGATTGCGATTTTGCTTTTTAATATCTCATTTTCATTTTTCAATGAGAGATATTCACTTTTTAACGCCTCAATTTGCAACGAATTAGTATAAATGTGATTTGATAGGTAAATCTTTGGCACAAACAAAAATAGCACCAACATAATAACACTAACCACAGCTATCGCAAACGATATAGTAACGTTTGCATCACCGACAATCAACACTTCATCTAATTCATCAAGCAATAATTCTTTTTCGGTATTCATTTTGACATCCTTATCTAAACCTAAAACCTCTTAGTTTGGCACTCCTACTCCTTGGATTAGCCAAAACTTCCTCCTTGGAAGCGGTTATAGGCTTTTTGGTTAATACATAACCCTTGTGATTATCCCTTCCACATTCACATCTCATAGCCTCAGGCGGACAAATACACCGCTGTTGCCATTGTTTAAATGTGTTTTTTACTATCCTATCCTCAAGAGAGTGAAAGGTTATCACCCCTACTATCGTCCCTTTATTAGAAATCTTTAACGTCGCATCCAAAAGTTTATGCAATTCTTCAAGTTCATTATTCACTTCTATTCTAATAGCTTGGAAAGCTTTTGTAGCGGGATGAATTTTGCCTTTTGGGATTAGTGTGGCGATAAATTCAGCAAGTTCTTTGGATGAAGTGAATTTTTTGTGTTTACGTGCCGTAACGATAGCTTGTGCTATTTTTTTGTAAAATCGCTCATCGGCAAATTCTTTAAATATTCGCTCTAATTGTTCTTTAGAGTAATAATTCACTACGTCATAAGCACTAAATTCTTGCTTTTGATTCATTCTCATATCTAGCGTATCTGAATTGAAATTAAATCCTCTTGCATCTTCATCCAATTGATAACTACTCACGCCAATATCAGCTAAAATACCGCTAATAGGCAAATTGGCAAATTCTCCCAACGCATCTGATGCTCTTTTGTTAACAAACGTGATTCTATCTGCGTATTTGGATAATCTTTGCTTAGCAAAATCCAACGCATCGCTATCTTGATCAATTGCGATGAGTTTTACATTGGGGTAGTGTTGCAAAATAGCTTCACTATGACCACCAAAACCGCACGTACAATCAATAAAATACCCATCGCTCATATCTTCAAACAAAGCAACAGTCTCATTTAATAAAACAGGAATATGCGGTATCAATAAATATCCTTATATAAAAGGGAAATAACCCTTTTATTTAGCAGCTTCTTTAAGAGCTTCTAAAGCTTTTTCGTAATCCGGTTCTGCAGTAATTTCCTCTACGATTTCCTTATACGCAATCTTACCGTTTTTATCAATTACAAAAATCACTCTTGCACTAAGTCCTCTTAGAGCTCCTTCTGCGATTAATGTCCCATAAGTAGTACTAAAAGTTTTTTCTCTATAATCACTCAATACTTCCAAATTCTCAATCCCTTCAGTTGAGCAAAATCTCTTAGCGGCAAACGGTAAATCCATAGAGATTACATACACGCTCGCACCCTCAACGGCTGCTGCTTGATTGTTGAATTTAGTAGTCTCCATCGCACACACGGGCGTATCCAGACTCGGCACAGCTACGATTAATTGTGCTTTATCTTTAGCACCTCCGATAGTGATATCTTCTAACGCACTATTTGGTAATGTAACTTCTGGAGCATTATCCCCGACATTTACTTGATTTCCATATAATGCTACATCATTTCCTTTTAATTTGGTTAGTGTTGGCATCTTTCCTCCTTCATCTTTTAATCTAAGTTAGTGATTATAACATAAAAAGCAAAATTTTCACGCAGACGATATGGAAAATTTACATTATTCTCTAAAAATATCAAAAACTTATGCTTTTGTTGTGAATTTATGCTATAATAAGAGTCCTAAATTTAAATTAAGGAGTTTACCATGACATTTGGTGCAGGAGTAATTGCAATTTCTCTATGCTTTATTGCAACAGGAATGATGTTAATGGTGGCAAGAGGTGCTGTGAGTGCTTCACCATTAGACTAAGATAAAATGAGCTTTTGCTCATTTTGTCTATTTTTTAGACACTCGTGTAGTAGATAATCTCTCCAAATTACTTTATAATTTCCCCAAAAAAACAAGGAGCAACAATGTTAAGATTGATTTTGTTGATGGTATCGACATATGCTTTTGGAGCAGAAAACTTGGATACTGGGGATACAGCGTGGATGATGATTTCTACTGCATTGGTATTGTTAATGTCACCGGCTGGGTTGGCGTTGTTTTATGCTGGTATGACAAGAGTTAAAAATTCTTTAAATACTTATGCAATGGTCGTAGGAGCATTTGTAGTGGGATTTGTAGTGTGGATTATCGCAGGATATTCACTAGCGTTTAGTCCAAATAGTAATGTTGCATTACAAAATATTATCGGTGGAGTTAGCAACGTATTTTTAAATGGGATAAACTGGAATACTCTTAATGGCACATATCCTATGTATGTATTTGTTGCATTTCAAGGAACGTTTGCCGCTATTACAGTAGCGATTGCGAGTGGTAGTGTGATTGAGAGAATGAAATATTCAACATGGTTGATTTTTGTTGCTATATGGACATTAATCGTATATGCACCGATTGCTCACATGGTGTGGGGTGGAGATGGTGCGTTTTTGTTTGATGCTGGAGCACTTGATTTTGCCGGTGGGACGGTTGTGCATATGAATGGGGGTCTTGCTGGATTGGTGTTGGCTATTTTGTTAGGCAAAAGAAAAGGTCTTAATAAAGTCGCAATGAGACCGATGAGCACCATTTTGACATCACTTGGTGCGGCGTTGCTGTGGTTTGGTTGGTTTGGGTTTAATGCAGGGAGTGCATTTGGTGCTAATCAAATCAGTGGACTTGCTTTTATCACTACGGCATTTGCACCAGCTGTAGCGGCTATTGTATGGCTCATACTAGAATATATGACATATAAAAAGCTCACTTTATTAGGAGCAGTATCAGGGATTGTAGCTGGATTAGTAGCTATTACACCAGCAGCTGGTTTTGTCGATATTAAGGGTGCATTTGTAATTGGTGCAATTGGAAGTGTTGTAGCATTTTACGGAGTAGTATCTCTTAAGAAGAAATTTGGATACGATGATAGTCTAGATGCGTTTGGTATCCACTTCTTAGCTGGATTATGGGGTGCATTAGCAGTAGCATTATTTGCAATGCAAGATAATGACTTATTGTGGGATGGGCCACTAAAAGAACACGGTGATAGATTGGCTCAATTTGTAGTGCAATTAGAGTCTGTAGTAGCAGTGGGATTATTTACGTTAATTGGAACTGTAGTAGTGTATTATATCGCATCAGCACTTACAGGCGGTGCTAGAGTCACTCTAGAAGAGGAGACTATTGGGCTTGATGATTCGATTCATGGAGAACAAAGCTTTGAATTAAAATAAGGAGAAAATTATGAAAAAAATAGAAGCAATTATAAAACCTTTTAAGCTTGATGATGTAAAAGATGCTTTGATGGAAGCGGATATTTCAAGAATCACAGTTAGCGAAGTAAAAGGGCATGGTAGACAACAAGGGCATACTGAGCTTTATAGAGGAAATGAATATGTGGTAGAATATCTACCAAAAATCAAAATCGAAATTGTAGTAAATGAAGAATTTGTTCAAAAAGCAATAGATGCGATCATCAAAGGTGCTAAAACAGGAAAAATTGGTGATGGGAAAATATTTGTCTTACCGGTTGAGGATGTAATTAGAATCAGAACTGGTGAGAGAGGAAGCGAAGCTATCTAAGCTTTGCTTTGGATGATGGAAGAATTTATAAAAAATCTCCAATTAGCCGGTGGGGAAATATTAGATACAATCCCCAAAGATTGGTATGTAGCTAAGGCTAAGTTTGGAGTGAGTGAAAATGGTAGTGTTTTTGTAGAGGATTATACTAAAGAGCTATTTTTAAGCACGAATGTAGCAGTAATACTTAATAAGGCCCACATATATCCTACAATGATGGATGTGATGGAACAAACTACTGAGGGTGTATTTATCAGTGGACCTTCTAAAACTGCGGATGTTGAGAGCTTCTTGGTATTAGGAGCACATGGGGCTATGAGATTTGGAGTGTATTTGATATCCGATTAATCTCTTGGTCTTATTGCTTGATGCTTTTTGTATCGGCTTTTTGATATACTTCTTTGGCTTGCACACTAAACTCATCGCCTACAAAATTAAAAATAGGCGGATGAAATCTAATAGCACTCCTAGCATGTCTTTTAGCCCGTATCATTACCAAATTTGCAATTTTATCCGGTTTTGGATATACAAATTGCACATCAATTACTTTGAGCGGCTTGGGTAATGTTTGGATAATTTTATCAAATCTACTTGCTTCATAGCAAAAAATAAATTCCCCGTTTTCTTGCAGTGTATTATTCACCTTAGTAAAGAACGCTTCCATCGGCAAATATTCATCATATCTTGCTATCTGCTTGATGGTATTATCAGTTTGTTTAGTGGAGTTATAAAAAGGAGGATTTGATATAATATAATCAAATCTACATGTAAAGTCGTGTTTTAGAAAATCATTATTAATTACAGTTGCTTGTATGTTGTTTTGTTGCAAATTTTTATGTATGAATGTAGTCATAATTTGTTGGTATTCAATTATTGTCAAATCAACATCAAAATCCCGTGCTACTAACAATCCCAATACACCACACCCTCCACCAACATCGAGAATGCGGCGTTTTGGATTGAACTTGGTAATAAAATTGTATAAAAACAGGGTATCAGAGTTGTAGCAATACCCATTGTTTGGTTGGTATAGCGTCATATGACTCCTTCATGAAATAATGCCCCTTTAGTATTATCTCTCTCCCCATAAATAAATATGCATTATATCAAGTGTTTGGCTTTTTGGCAAGCTACAACTCCGATTTATTTAATTAAGAGTAGTGAATATCCGCATCTGTTGTATCAACTACTACGTCATCTTCACATGCCACATCGCTGCTATCATCCAATACGTAATGATTAATGCTTGCTGGCAATTCAAATACAAATTGTGCCGTGCTTGATGAAGAGCTACTGCTTGATGAACTATCACTTGATGAACTATCACTTGATGAACTATCACTTGATGTATTGTCTGTTGATACTGTATCACTATCATCTAATTTCAAGTCATGATCCATATCTTGATCCATATCTTGATCCATATCTTGATCCATATCCATATCTTGATCCATATTTTGATCCATATCCGGTGCAACTACTTTGTCTTTAATCTCACGTGCATGCTCAAGCACAGCATCCACATCATCCGCACCATGAACATTTTTAACTAATTCTTGCATATCTTTAAGAGCATCAGCATCCACTTTTACACTTGGGATTTCTTTTGCGATCTCTTTTGAAACTTGCACTTTTGCTCCAAAAGTAGTGGCAGCTTCAACAGCACTTTTTGCATAATCTTCACTATATCCCGCTTTTAGATATTGCTCTATCGCTTCTTGAGGATGTGCTGCGATATCATTTGCTACATTTACCACATCTTTGATTACTTCACCGATTGTTTTTTGACCACTTGTTATTTGTTCTACCCAATAATGAACTCCATCTGGATCATCTTGTGCAGTTTTATTAAACAATGTTTGATACACGCTCTCAACAATCGCTTGCACCGCTTGAGTATATGCATCAGTCGCATTATCTGTATCAGTGTCTGTGTTTGTATCTGTATCAGTGTTTACATCAGTGTCTGTGTTTGTATCAGTATCTGTGTTTGTATCTGTATTTACTTGCGAATCAGCATCTGCACTTGTGTTTGTATCCACATCAATATCAGCATACGCTGGATATAAATCTTTCAAATCAGGGTTTGTCTTTACTGCATCTACAGCCGCTACAAACATTGATTGAGCTAATTGCTCATCAGTGTAATTATTTTCTTGAGCTGTTTGTGCCCAATAATCAATCTCTGCCTCACTTGGTGCTCTTTGAAACATCGCTAAATATAGCTCCGTAATATAATCTTGTGAAATCATGTTCTCTCCTTTTGTTTTTTCTTTCGTTGATTTCGTGGTGGAATTATAAGAAGTGAATATTAATATTTTGTTAATGATGAGATTTTTGGAAAAAATTTTAGTTTTTGTGGTATAATTCATCTCCAAAAACTCATCTACCAATCCTTTGAATAGGTTGCCGCAAGGTTAATGGGTAGAGAGGCAAAACCTAAACAAACAATTAAAACACAAGGAGAACGACATGTCATGCAACGTAACAATGAAAGATTTACTTGAGAGTGGGGTTCATTTCGGACACCAAAAAAGAAGATGGAATCCAAAAATGAAAAAATTTATTTTTGGTGTGAGAAAAAACATCTATATTATAGATTTACAAAAAACTCTAAGATATTTCAAATATACTTATAATATTGTAAGAGATTTTGCAGCAGAAGGTAAAACTATCCTTTTTGTAGGAACAAAAAAACAAGCAATCAATGTAATCAAAGAAGAAGCTCAAAGATGTGGGATGCCATACGTAAACCACAGATGGCTTGGTGGAATGATGACAAACTTTCAAACTGTAAAAAAATCTATTAGAAAATTGGAAATTATTGAAAAAATGGAAGAAACTGGACAAATCAACCTTTTAACTAAAAAAGAGAGATTAATCCTAAGCAGAACCAAAGCAAAACTTGAGAAATATATCGGTGGTATTAGAGACCTTAAAACTACTCCAGATGTATTATTCGTAATTGATGCGGTAAAAGAGAGAATTGCTGTAAATGAAGCTAGAAGATTGGGTATTCCAGTAGTAGCACCACTTGATACAAACTGTGATCCAGATGTGATTGATTATCCAATTCCAGGAAATGATGATGCAATTAGAAGTATTCACTTATTTGCAAAAACTATGGCAGATGCAATTATCGAAGGAAAAGAACTTGCAGCTCAAGACGCTGAAGGTGAGGCGGATATGCCAATTAGTGATGAAGAAGTAAATGAAGTGATCAACGAAACAAAAGAAGAAGCACAAAAAGAAGAAGCACAACAAGAAGAAGAATAATTCAAAGAAGGAGCAAAAAATGGCGGAAATTACGGCTAAAATGGTGAAAGATTTAAGAGCAAAAACCGGTGCTGGAATGATGGATTGTAAAAAAGCATTGGTTGAAGCTAATGGTGATGAAGAAAAAGCTGTTGAGGTATTAAGAAAAAAAGGTCTTGCAAACGCGGATAAAAAAGGTGACAGAAATGCAGCAGAAGGTGTAGTGCATATTCAACTTAGTGATGATTATAGAACCGCTACAATTTCAGAAATCAACTGTGAGACTGATTTCGTAGCAAAAAATGCAGATTTCCAAACTTTTGTTACAGAAACTACACAACATATCCAAAAAATCGGTGTAGCTGATGTGGATGCACTACTAAATAGCGAGTTCAAAGGTGCTAAATTTGAAGAAGAATTAAAAACAGTAATTGCTAAAATCGGTGAAAATATCGTTATTAGAAGATTTGCTACTATCAAAACAGATGAAAACGGTATCTTAAATGGATATGTTCATATGGGTGGAAAAGTTGGTGTAGTAGTAGGTGCTGCTTGTGATAATCCACAAACGGCTCAAGCTGTAAAAGATGTCTTAAGAGATATCGCAATGCACGCAGCCGCTATGGCTCCTAGATACCTAGACCCACAAAGCATTCCGGCAGAAGATATTGAAAAAGAAGTGGAAATTGCAAAAGCACAACTCCTAAAAGAAGGTAAACCAGAAAACATTATCGAAAAAATTATCCCTGGAAAAATTAAAAAATTCGAAGCGGATAATTGTCTAACAAAACAAGCATTCGTAAAAGATGATAAAAAAACTGTAGAAGAAGTGTTAAATGAAGCTGCAAAAGCTGCTGGTGGTAAAGCAACACTTGTAGAATATATCAGATATGAAATGGGTGAAGGACTTACTAAAAACGGATGCACACTTGCTGCAGAAGTTGAAGCTGCTTTAAAATAATCAAGGATTTTTCCTTGATTAAGGCTCATAATCTCTCTTATCAATTCGACTATCCGTTATTTCACAATATTTCCATCGAAGTCAATCCAAAAGAGAAAGTTGCAATTGTTGGAGTAAGTGGTAGCGGCAAATCTACATTACTTCATATTCTATCGACGTTCTTACCACCAAAGAGTGGAAAGGTTTATCTGTTTGATCAAGATATATACACACTCAAACCTCAACAACTTATTAAAATTAGAAGACATCAAATCGGGATTATTTTTCAGTTTCATTATCTCTTTAAGGGATTTTTGGCTTATGATAACTTGATGGTAGCAAGCTTATTGGCAAATACGAATATAGATCAAAAACTCCTAAAAAGACTAAATATCTCGCACATACTACACAAAAACGTAGCCACATTAAGTGGTGGTGAACAACAAAGAGTCAGTATTGCACGCGTGCTAAGCAAACAACCCAAAATTATTTTTGCTGATGAGGCTACTGGAAATCTAGATAGCGGTATGGCAGATGAGGTGATGGAGGTGCTAAGTGAATATTGCGATATGAATAATGCTAGTTTGGTGATGGTCACCCATGATGATAGAGTAGCACATAAATGTGATAAAATATATAGGCTTCAAGACCATGAATTACGCAGCATTACTAACTGACCAAAATGTAGTTACGTTTTTTTTGTTATTTATCCGATGGAGTGCTTTGTTGGCTTTTTTGCCAGTGTTTAATTACACTACAATACCCATGAACATCAAAGTAGCTTTTGCGATGTGGTTTACGTTTATCACATTTCCACTCGTGCCTTTAGTACAATTTCCTATTACTACAGATCGCGTGATATTGGCTGTATTAAATGAAGTTACCTTTGGGTTTTTTACCGGAATTGCTTTGCAGATGGTATTTATGATATTGCAATTTGCCGGACAGTTAGTAGCCTTTGTGATGGGTCTTACGATGGCTAACATTGTTGATCCTTCTACCGGTATGCAAACACCTGTGACTTCTCAAATATTCAATATTATCGCACTTACGGTATTTTTGGCTGCGGATGGACATCATTTGATGTTGTTATTAGTAGCCAAATCTCTTCATTCGATGCCCTTTGGGGAATTTTTTGATATGCAACACATGGGTGATTATCTATTTGCGGAGATGAAAAAATTCTTTACGTTAGGATTATCTTTAGCATTTCCAATATTGTCCATTTCCTTGCTTAGTGATATTATTTTTGGAATGATTATGAAAAGCATGCCTCAATTCAACTTACTAGTAATCGGATTTCCTATCAAAATAGGATTAAGTATAGCGGTGTTGATTACTATACTTAGCAGTATGATGTTTATGTTCAAAAAAGAAATATTGCATACCATACAAGTCTTAAGCTCTTTTATCTAATCCTCTTAATAGACGAATTGGATAATTTAAATATCTGAGATGGCGTATCTTCAAAATATCCTCTTTTATCATACACCCACACATCCGCATTATCAATTGCAAATTGTTTATCGAATTTGTGTGCACTTTTGTTTGCACTGCTTGAATACATCCATTTGAATTTGTCTAGAAATTCTTTGTGGATTGGATGAGTGATGAGTCTGTATGCTTGATTGTTAATGATATACGTATTTGTATCTGGAGTTAATCTCACCCTTCTTTTGTGTTTATTAGGCACACGTGCAAATAAGGAAATATGATTGACTACCTTGACGAATTTTTTGTGAGGCGGTCTTTGTTTGATACGATTGAGTTTATCTAGATTTTGAGACAAAAAGCCAACTGTGGTATTTGTCTGCACCAAATACACCAAATCAGCTCTCAACATACTCCTCCACTATATACTTTGCAAAAGGCATACTACTAGTAAACGCCGGACTAACCGCATTTAATACATGCACCGTATCCTCATCCGCCTCCACTACAAAATCTTGCAACAATTCTAAAGTGCGTGTATTAAGTAGCTGTGCCCTAATACCTGGTTTGCTACGTTGAGTAAATCCACTTTTGTCGATATGCTTAAGCATCTTTGCTGCTAAATTAATAAAATACGGCTTATAATATTTCTTCATTTCCTCATAAGCCAAATCTCTAAATCCAAATGAATTTGTAACAAATAATTTGAGTTCGTATTTTACAATTTCCATAAACTCATCGAATCTAAAATTCGATAATCCTTGATAATTTTCACGCCAAAACGCCGGAATAGCTGTTGGTCCTATTTTGATCGTATCATCAACACTCACAGTATAATGCACTCCCAAAAATGGATTTTTAAGGTTTGGGACTGGATAGACGTTGGTCGTAACTGGTCTATCATCTTTGGTGTACTTAAGATAAATCCCCTTAAAAGGGATAATAGTATAGTCTTGTGCATAACCAAAATCCTTGGCTATTTTATCAGCATAAAGTCCAGCAGCATTAATAATCTTATGTGCCCTTAATCTATTTTTCTTGCTAGTGAGGATTTCATTGTGATGTAAATTGGCATTATACCCCTCATCAAATCGAAATTCCACACCTTTAGCACTCAAATCTTTTTTGAGAAACTGTAAAATTTCCAATGGATTAATCGTAGCGGTATTTGGCGAAAATAAAGCTTTTTTGTAAGTTTTGATATTGGGATACATCTCCTCAAGCTCATCTTGACTAATCAACCTTACATCCACCTTATTGGTAATTCCCCTTTTATACAACTCCTCCAATCCTGCAAGATCTTGCTCTCCTTGGGCTATTACTACTTTTTTGCATTTATTAATAGAGAGATTATTTGCTTGAGCAAATTCATGCCACCACAAACAACCATCTCTTGTGAATTTGGCTTTGAGTGAATCGGCATTGTAATAAAACCCTGCATGTAATACACCACTATTGCGTCCGCTGCTATGATAACCTACATCACTTTCCTTTTCTAAAACAACAACTCTTTTATGCGGATACTTCTCTATCAAAACTTTCGCAATACTTAGTCCTATAATGCCCGCACCAATGATAATATAATCATACATTCATCACTCCACTTCCTGTAATGCCGCTTTGAGAGATGCAAAACCTTTATCAATTTCCTCTTTGGTAATAGTAAGTGGCGGCAAAAATCTAATAGAACTTCTACCGGCTTTTAGCACCAATACATGATGTTTATGAGATAATTTGTAAATTGCTTCTTGTGTTTGGTCATCCTTACATCTAAGTGCTCTCATCATCCCAATACCGGCAACTTCCGTAAATAAATGTCTAAACTCTTCAAACACCTCTACAAGCTTTTGATGGAAATATTCAAAGACACTATCCATTTGTGTTTGTTTATATTGACTTAAGATATCACACACCTCACATCCAGCAGCACTTGAGAGATAATTTCCACCAAAGGTTGAACCATGATCACCAGCTTTTAATACATCTAGTGTAGTCAATATAGCACCTATTGGCACACCGCCTCCAAGTCCTTTTGCTAATGTGATGATATCTGGTTGGATATTGTATAGATTACTAGCTAGAAATTCACCGGTACGATATACCCCAGTTTGCACTTCATCAACAATTAATAATATATCATGTTGTTTGAGATATCTATGCAAAGCTTGCACTTCTCCTTTATCAAAAGGATATACACCCCCCTCTCCTTGGATAAGCTCAATCATAACTGCAACTGTCTTATCATCTATTTTGTTATAAATATCAGCAATATCATCAGCATACACAAATCCATCTGGATAAGGAGAGAAATAACTCGCATGCATTTTTTCCTGACCGGTAGCTTTTACGGTAGTAATGGTTCGCCCATGAAACGAATTTTGCAAAGTGATAACTTTGTATCTCTTAATCTCGCCATTTACTTCTCCATATTTTCTAGCAATTTTAATAGCACCTTCATTCGCTTCAGCTCCACTATTGGCAAAAAAGCATTTCCCTTCAATACCGCTTAATTGAGCGATTTTATAAGCTAATTGTGCTTGTGGCTGAATGTAGTAAAGATTGGAGATATGAATAATACTACTTGCTTGTTTGCAAATCACATTGGCTAATCTTTCGTTGGCATGCCCTACGCTAACTACCCCTATTCCACTGGTAAAATCTATATATTCTTGCTCTTGTTCATCAAACAAAGTAGCATTTTTTCCTCTTGTAAAATTGATATAATTTCTATTGTATGTAGGCAAAACATATTGTTTATCCAAATGCATTCTAAATCCTTCTTTTTAGATGTATTTTATCAAATTTTAACAAAATTTACTATTTATCGTCCGCTTTTGTAGTGAAATTGATAGTAGAAGTGAGGTTATTGAGCTTAGATACATCTATCCTAGAGAGATTCTCTAAAAAAAGATGCAATTTATCTTGCGGCAAGTTAGTCGCAATCACGCTATAGCTTAGCTGGTGATTATGTACAACAATTTGTATTTTGATAAAATCACCATCATCCGTCTCCACACTATTCCACACTCTAGTTAATTCACTTTGCATATAGTCAATATCTTTTGTTTCACCAGAAGTGCTGGATACTTTGAGTGTAGTTTTGAGTTTGGAGAGTATTTTTTTGACTTCATCTAGATTGTTATGACCGATTTGTTTGGTCATATTTTTACGTTTTTTATGTTTGATTTTGGTAGTTTTTATTTGGTCACTCACAGTGGAAAATATATCATCAAACTTAATATCTTCTCCACCTTGTGAAAATTCATCAGCTGTTTTTGCGATTTTCTTTTGTTGGGTTTTCTTGATGGTAATATTTTTACTAACAGTTGGAGATATTATTGCTTGGTGAATATATACTACTTGGGGTTTGGTGTGTTTTTGATTAGTAATAAGATAAACAAAAAAAAATACTATAGCCGCATAAATCACACTACTTAACAAAAAAGAGAGCAATAACCTCATTTTGTCAGTAATCCTATCTGCGTAAATCCTAATTTTACCACTCCGGCATACACTCGCATAAAAATCTTATAAGGGATACTTTTATCACAAGCGATATACACAAGCGAATTTTTGTCATAATTTCCATATTCCAAATTAAAATTTTCCAAGAAATGTTGGAGGGTGTATTGTTTTTTGTTGATAATTACTTTTGCATCTTTTGTAATAGTAATATTGATGGCTGCTTTTTGGATAGCTTTTGTAGTTTTGCTACCATTTGGCAGATTCACGTTTTTTTCTTGATATGTAGTAGCAGTAACACTCACCATCAAAATAGCAAGCAACACAAGCATAATATCCACAAATGGGGTAATATTGAGATCCGGTTTTTTAATCATTTATAATAAAATCTCTTTGCATTTTCAAAATTGAGATTAGATCCTCATATTTACTTACCAAAATCTGATGGAAAGAGTAAGCCGGAATAGCTACCAAAATCCCTATCGCAGTCGCTACTAGAGCCTCACTAATAGCAGGTGCTACAAGGGATAAAGAAGTGTTATTCCCCATATGAGAAAAAGCTATCAAAATAGATACCACAGTCCCAAACAACCCTATAAAAGGTGAAGTAGATGAGACGATAGCAAGAAATGTAAGACCTTTTTTAGCTTCTTTTTTGGCTGCTTCTACACACGCATTTAAGACAGTTTTATCTATTTTTTCTACTCTTTCTTTGCACGAATTAAGAGATGATTCACCCGATAGGACACCGCCCATCAATAATGCATTCAAGCTACTATTTTCTCTTTTGATCCAACCATTAATAGAAAACAATCTATAAAAGAATACAAAAAACACAAAAAACAAATAAAGAAGCAACCAACCAATTACACTCAGTGTAATTGGATTTGCTAGATATTGATATTTAGATAATATTTCGGGCAGCACTTTCAATTTTCCCTTCAGTATAAGCAAGAGCTTGACTTGATTCGGCAAAGTCAGCCATAAGTTTTTTAGCTTTTTGGATAGCGTCTGCAATATCATGCCCTTGTGAATTTGATAAAGGCACAGCTTCATCTACTATCATCGTAATTTTCTCTGGAGATACTTCTACATATCCCCAATTAATCGCTATCAACTCCTCACCGCCATCTTTTTTGATATCCACTACTCCCGCTTTGAGAGTAGAAACCAATGGAGCGTGCCCTTCAAGTACACCAAATTCTCCATCTTCTCCCGGTAAAGTAACTTCTTGTACTTCACCTTCGTAAATTTTCCCTAAGGGAGCTACAACTTCAAGTTTCATTTTAAACCCCCTAAATTATGAGTTTTTCATTTTTTCATATTTCTCTAATACTTCGTCAATTCCACCTACCATATAGAATGCTTTTTCTGGAATATGGTCATATTTACCTTCTAAGATCCCTTTGAATCCTTCAATTGTATCTTTAAGCTCTACATATCTTCCATCCGCTCCTGTAAATACTTTCGCTACGAAGAATGGTTGAGATAAGAATCTTTCGATTTTTCTTGCTCTTTCCACTACAAGTTTATCTTCTTCACTTAATTCATCCATACCTAAGATAGCGATGATGTCTTGTAAATCTTTGTATTTTTGTAAGATTTGTTGAACACCTCTTGCTACGTTGTAATGTTCTTCACCTAGAATTTGTGGATCAAGAATTCTACTTGTTGAATCAAGTGGGTCAACCGCTGGATAAATACCTTTTTCTGCGATCTTTCTATTTAATACAGTTGTTGCATCTAAGTGTGCAAAAACTGATGCTGGTGCTGGGTCAGTCAAGTCATCAGCCGGCACGTATACCGCTTGGATTGATGTAATCGAACCTTTTTTAGTAGATGTAATTCTCTCTTGTAATTTCCCCATCTCAGTTGCTAATGTCGGTTGGTAACCCACAGCACTCGGGATTCTTCCTAGAAGTGCAGACATTTCCGAACCAGCTTGTGCAAATCTAAAGATGTTATCAATAAACATCAACACATCAAGTCCCATCTCATCTCTAAAATACTCTGCCATTGTAAGACCAGTCATAGCGATTCTATTTCTACATCCTGGTGATTCATTCATTTGTCCATAACAAAGTGCAACTTTATCTAAAACGCCACTTTCTTTCATTTCGAAATAAAGGTCATTTCCTTCTCTTGTTCTCTCACCAACTCCAGCAAATACTGAATAACCGCTGTGTTTATAAGCAACGTTATGGATAAGCTCCATAATAATAACTGTCTTACCTACACCGGCACCACCGAATAAACCAGTTTTACCCCCTTTTGAATAAGGAGCAAGTAGGTCAACTACTTTGATTCCCGTCTCAAACATTTCTGTTTTTGTAGATTGCTCAGAAAAATCCGGAGCATCTCTGTGAATCGACCATCTTGGTGCATCTGCTGGGATTTGTTCTCCACCATCAATCGCTTTTCCTGTTACTTCAAAAATTCTTCCCAACACTTGTTCACCAACTGGCACTTTAATCGGTCCACCTGTCGCTACTACCGGTAATCCTCTAACTAGCCCATCCGTTAAATCCATTGCAATTGTTCTAACGATATTGTCTCCAATTTGTGCTGCAACTTCTAAAACGATAGTTTTTTCTTCCCCGTTAATTTGTGTAGTTACGTTCAACGCGTCATTGATTGCCGGAATTTGTCCTTCAAACTCTACATCAACAACCGGTCCTAAAATCTGTAAAATTTTACCTTCCATAAACTTTCTCCTTATTTTAATGCTTCCATACCAGAAATAATTTCTATTAACTCAGTTGTAACTGCTTCTTGTCTTGCTTTATTGTATTGTAAAGTAAGCTCTTTAACTTTTTCACTTGCGTTATTAGTAGCAGCATCCATCGCCTGCATTCTCGCACTATGCTCTGCTGCTAAACTATCAAGTAATGCAAAAAATTGACTAAATTCCACATATTTTTGCACTAACTCTTCTAATACCTTCTCTTCATCATGTTTTGGTTCGATATCCAAAATATGATCCGTATTTTTCTTTTCTTTGAATTCTAGCGGCAATAGTTGGTTGATTTTGATTTCTTGAACGATTTTATTTACATATCCATTGTGAACTAGGACAATTGCGTCAATTTCACCATTCATAAAATCTTCATAACTTGATTGGATAAATTTAGCCGCCTCCTCGTAATTAGGAGTTGCACTAAGCCCGATTCTCTCATCAGCTAATTCATATTCGTTAAATTTAAAATACTCAATACCTTTTCTACCGATACCTTTGAGTCTTGCTTTGATGTTTTTCTCTTTGTATTCTTTTAGTAAATTTGAAACTGCTTTGATTGTTTGGTGATTGAACCCACCACAAAGCCCTTTATCTGCCGTGATAAAGATAATATCTACTTTTTTAGGTGCTTCTGTTAAGAATGCTCTGTGTTCTAAATCTTTGATACTGCTGATTTTACACGCAATCGAACATACAAGCTCATCAATTTTTTTCGCGTATTCTCTTGAATTTTTCAAAGCCACTTCGGCCCTTCTTAGTTTCGCTGTCGAAACTAATTTCATAGCCTTGGTGGTCTTTTGTGTTCCTTTTACGCTGTTAATTTTGTTTTTTAATTCTTTTAAATTAGCCATCTTCTAACCTTATGCACTGAATTGACTTTTGAAATCCTCTAACGCCGCTTTTAATTTATTTTCAATTTCATCATCAATTTTTTGTTTAGTTCTAATACCCTCTAAAATTTCCGGATATTTAGCTTCGATAAACGGATAAAGTTCCGCTTCAAATTTAGTCACTGCCGTTACCGGAATGTCATCTAAATATCCGTTTGCTCCAGCATAGATAATTACCACTTGATTTTCAATTGGTAATGGTTGATAAGGTGGTTGTTTTAATACTTCAACCATTCTTTGTCCACGCTCTAATTGTTTTCTACTTGCTTCGTCTAAATCAGATGCAAATTGAGCAAACGCTTCAAGTTCTCTATATTGTGCTAAGTCAAGTCTTAGCGTACCGGCTACTTGTTTAGTTGCTTTGATTTGTGCTGCACCACCAACTCTTGATACAGAAATACCCACGTTAATCGCCGGTCTTAAACCTTTGTTAAATAGTCCTGTTTCTAGGAAAATTTGCCCATCCGTAATAGAAATTACGTTTGTTGGAATATATGCCGATACATCCCCAGCTTTAGTTTCAATAATAGGTAAAGCAGTTAAACTTCCCGCACCTTTTTCATCACTAAGTTTTGCTGCTCTCTCAAGAAGTCTACTGTGTAGATAGAATACATCCCCTGGATAAGCTTCTCTTCCTGGAGGTCTTCTAAGGATTAGAGACATTTCTCTATAAGCATCAGCTTGTTTTGTCAAGTCATCATAGATAATTAAACCATGTTTTCCATTGTCTCTAAAATATTCACCCATTGTTACACCAGTATAAGGTGCTAAGAATTTAAGTGAAGCCGCTTCAGATGCACTTGCATTTACAACGATTGTATAGTCCATCGCTCCGTGTTCTTCTAAAACTCTTACGATATTAGCAACTGTTGATTGTTTTTGTCCTATTGCTACATAGATACAAATTACATCTTGCCCTTTTTGATTGATAATAGTATCGATTGCAACAGTAGTTTTACCTGTTTGTCTATCACCGATAATAAGCTCTCTTTGTCCTCTTCCGATTGGAACAAGTGCATCAATTGCTTTGATACCTGTTTGAAGAGGTTCATGAACTGATTTTCTATCCATGATTCCAGGAGCTTTTTCTTCTACATATCTGTATTCAGTTGCTTGGATTTCCCCTTTGTTATCAATCGGCTCACCAAGTGCATTTACAACTCTTCCAACCAACGCTTCACCAACCGGCACACTCAAAAGCTTTCCAAGTCTTTTAACTGTGCTTCCTTCGGTAATCTCAGTTCCTTTACCAAGCACAACTACACCAACGCTATCAGCTTCAAGATTAAGTGCTAATCCTTTCTCACCTGTTTCAAACTCAACCATCTCACCGGCCATTACGTTTGTAAGACCATAAACTTTTGCAATACCGTCTGCACTATAAATTACTTTCCCAACCTCTTTTACATCAACTTCTAAATTAAAGTTTTCGATTCTTTCTTTTATAATTGATGTGATCTCAGCATATCCAGCCACTCAATACTCCTTTTGTTTAGATTGCTCTTATGATATTTTGAATTAATCTATTTTTGATATCTTCTTCATATAATGCAATTTCTACATTCAATGAATCAACATATACTTGAACACCACTTCTGTCTGTAAGTTTTTGCTCAAGTGTAATATTTTTGTTAAATTTTTTCGATAGCTTGTCTTCTATCTCAGCGATTTTACTCTCAGCCAACGCTTCATGAGAATAAACATACCCTTTGTAATTACCGGTAATATCAGCAATCGCATCTTTTAATAGCGATAGTAACTCCGGTAATTGTGATAATCTTTTGTTCGCTGCTAACAATTTTAGTAAATTAACCGCTTTTTGGTCTTTGATTCCCAAAGATTCTACCAAAAATTCAACTTTTTTATCACCACTAATCAACGGTGAAGAGATAATTAGCTTATACTTATCGTCTTTGGCTACTTGCGTAATAGCCGCTAATTGATTGTAAATCTCTTCTAAATGTTCTTTTGTCGTTGTTTGAATTAGTGCTTTTACGTATTTTTTGATACTCATTATCCAACCTTTTTAGCTACAATATTAGCAACTTCTTCGCTTGATAAATGCACATCTTTTAGTAATGTTTCAAGATAAGCTTTTACCACTTCTCTTTTGGCAAGGCTTTCTTCATAAGCCATTTGCTCTTTTAGATTTTTATTTAAGATTTCCACTTCCTCTTTTGCTTGTGCGATGATGTGAGACTTAATAAGCTCCGCTTCTTTTGTAGCTGTTTTGATGATATCCTCAGCTTTTTTATGAGCCAATTCAACTTCTTTTTTTAGTGCTTCTTTGTGTGCTCTACTTTGTTTTAATTTCTCCTCTACTTCCGTAAAGGCATCCGCGATTTCTTTGCTTCTATTAGCATAAAAATCTTTCACTTTATCCGCCAATAGATACCACAAAATACCCGCAAAAATGACAAAGTTTATCACTCTTGGTATAAAATCAGTGTCACTTAATGCTACATGTTCGTTTGCAAAAAGTCCCACAAACAATACCGCTAACGCTACTATCTTTTTCATGCTATTCCTTTTAATTTAGATGATAGCATATCTTTCAACTCTTGTGCTTGTTCTTGTAAAGAGTTTGCTAACTCACCTTTTTTGCTTTCAAGTTCCGCATAAAACGCCTCTTTTTGTTTATCCATCTCACTCATAGCTTCTTGGATAATCTTCGCCGCTTCGGCTTTGGCTTCATCACTTGCAGCTTTTTTAATCTTCGCCGCTTCGGCTTTAGCATTTGCTAAGATATTAGCAATCTCAGCTTCATATCTTTTTGCTTCGTCATCATTGCTTGAAGCAGCTTTTCTCTCAGCTTCTAATTTCGCATCCCTTTGTTCCATGAATGTTAACAACGGTTTGAATAACATCATGTTGAGCAAAATTAGAGTTATCAAAAATATAGCCGCTTCGATCAGCATTACAACTACATTAATGTCTAACATCTATACTCCTTTACATATTTATGAAATTTTAACAAACTTTTTATTGAATTTAGCTTAAATCTTAAAAATTTTTTGAATTTTTTTCAAATCGTTGCTTGAGGTAACATTTATGACGATGGAATTATTATCTTTACTTATATTTAAGTCATATTTGTCTTGGATTTCATCTACCAATTCATCTAGGCTTAGATTTTTTAGGACTTTTTTTTGGGGTTGTTTTTTTGGCTGGGGTTGTTTGTATGTTTTGACTAATTGTTCTACATCTCTAGCGGATAATTTCTGTCCAATAATCGTATCGACTATTTTTTTTTGGGTTTGTTCATCCAAATTTACCAGGCTTTTAGCATGTCCTAACGTAATCTTATCTTCAGCCAATTTCTCCTTAGCATAATCAGATAATTTTAAAACACGCAAAATATTCGTGATATAACTTCTGCTTTTTGAGAGAATATTTGCTACTTCTTCGTGCGTATATGAATGTTCTTGAATTAATTCATACAAAGATGTAGCTAAATCCAATACATTCAAATCCTCTCTTTGTAAATTTTCTACAATTGCATACTCTCTTAATCTAGACAGATCAAAATCCACTATTAACGCTTTGATTTTATCATACCCCAACATCTGACATGCTCTAAGTCGTCTCTCGCCAGCTATTAAAATATAATCATCATCCTTTACTACCAAAATAGGTTGCATCAAGCCTTGTTGTTGGATAGAATTTGCCAATTCTTGCAGTGACTCATCATCAAAATGTTTACGCGGCTGATATGGATTGGGTACGATTTTGGAAATTTCAATTTCCTTAATAACATCTACGTTTTTTGATATATCTTTGATATAACTCTCCTCAACATCCCCCAAAATTGCTTCTAATCCTCTTCCTAACGCCATTATTTCTCTCCTAAGATTGTTTTTGCTAGTTTTTGATATGCTATCGCACCCTTGCTTTTGATATCATACAATGCTACTGGTTTACCAAAACTTGGTGCTTCTGCTAATCTCACATTACGAGGAATTACTAAATACCTTTTTTTGTTATCTTCCTCTTCTGTAAACATAATACTACTAAAATGCCTTACCAAATCCGATAATACTTGTTTTGATAAATTATTTTGTGAGGTATACATCGTAGGAATGATACCTCTTATAGACAATCTAGAATTTTTGGTTTTGGTGACTAATTTGATCGTATTTAATAACTGTGCCAACCCTTCTAATGCATAAAATTCACACTGAATTGGAATAATCACGCTATCACTTGTACACAGTGCATTGATAGTGATACTTCCGAGTGCCGGCGGGGAATCGATGATAATATAGTCATACTCGTCTTTAATACTTTGTAAGACTTTCTTTAAGACAAATTCCTTATCTTCAAAGTTTTCAAGCTCTTTTTCTACCGCTACAAGCCCAATATTAGATGGCAACAAATCTAATGTTTCTATGGTGGTCTTTAGGATGACTTCTTCTACGTTTTTTGCACCTATTAATGCATGATAGATGTTAAACTCGTAATCACTTTTATAAAATCCCAGCGAACTCGTAGCGTTTGCTTGAGGGTCAAAATCTATCAACAACACCCTTTGTTCCGCAATCGCCAGTGCAGCAGCCAAATTCACAGCAGTGGTTGTCTTACCAACCCCTCCTTTTTGATTTGCAATTGTAATTATCTCTTTCATCGTAAACTATATATCCTTTCGTTATTTATCTCCAAACTGCCATCGCTATGCAGTATAGCGTTTTTGTGTATTTCCATCTTATGAAATTCTTCTTGATATTGCCTAAAAATTTCCTGCCATGATAACCGCTTAGCTATCAACTCGAAATATTTTTGTAATAAATCTTCATTTTGAACCTGTATATCCAAACTTCCAAACTCCTTGCTGTGTTTTGTATTTAATCCTATCCCAACTACTACGATATCGTTTTTGATATTACTGATACATCCACCAATTTTTTTTTTAGATACAAATCATTAGGCCATTTAAATTTTACTTTGCTACCAAGCTGTGTTAGGAGCATTTTTAGTTGGTACATATAATAAATCGAAATAGACTGCAAAGGTAAATCCGGTGCTAATTGCTCTTTTGAAATAGCAAAAGAAAAAAACAAATTTCCCCTCTCACCTATCCATTTATTGGCTCTACTTCCAATTCCATCTGTTTGGTATTGCGTCCATACACATACGTTTGATTGCGTGTGTTGTAATAAATATTTCTGTGTCGAAGGTATTTCCTCAAAATATACAAATTCCATCACCATCGCACCTTGTGGAAATTGAGATTGGTATTTGGATGGATGCGTGGCAAAGAGATACTGCCATCTTCTGGTATCATTGATTGAACATCTACATCCACAACACCGCTTATCTCTCTTGGGGGATTATCATCCGTATCTATCTTGGCAAAATTCGCATCTGTTATGTGTAGAGTTTGTGAGCCTGCTTGTTTGAATATAATATACCCCGCACCCTCACCTTGTGAAATAGCAAAGCTATATGCGATATCTTGTGGTATGTTATTGCTATTGAGTGATGTAATATTCAAATCGGTAGGTTGGCAACTATAACGAGTCGTAACCGTATCATCATCAGCTAAGGCTTTGATTGTAAAATAGGTCTTTTGGTATTGATAAGGGTTGGTTTTAGAGAGCTGAATGACAAATCTCTTGGGTGTGATAGCAAAATGCTGGGTGCTATTTTCTTCGTGGTTGTTATATGTGATATGAACAAACACATTTCTATAACAATCAGTAATATTAAAATCTACGTTATTGTGTTGTTGAATATTGCTCAGTTGACGTGTGTGTGTAATCTTGCTACCGTTAACATCGCATAAATCATACGAGATATTTTGGATATTCGAACATCCATTAGAATTGAGCAATTCAATATCAAGCGTAAATTGTTTGCTAGCGTATTTGCTAGTGATATTTTCATCATTGTCAGTATCATGCACCTTAAAACACCCAGCAAACAACACAGACCCTATCAACAACACAACAATAAGTCTCATTTATTGGTTCCTTGTAATAAGCACATCTTCAATCACTTCATCCAATTCACCATCTAAAATCTTATCCACTTGAGAATAAGCTTTATTGCTTCTTACATCTTTTACTTGTTGGTATGGAAATAATACATAACTTCGAATCTGATGTCCCCATCCTATATCGCTTTTTTCTTCATTCTCTTCTTGAGCTTTTCTTTTTTCTAGTTCTAATTCATACAATTTAGACTTCAACATCTTAAATGCAGTTTCTTTGTTTTGGTGTTGACTTCTACCATTTTGACATTGCACTACAATCCCGCTTGGGAAATGTGTGATTCTAACGGCACTCTCGGTTTTGTTGACATGTTGTCCACCAGCACCGCTTGCTCTATAGGTATCGATTCTGATATCTTTATCATCAATTACAATATCTATATCATCATCGATTTCTGGAGATACTTGCACACTTGCAAAAGACGTATGCCTTCTTCCAGCACTATCAAACGGTGAGACTCTCACTAATCGATGTACCCCATTTTCCACTTTTAGATATCCATACGCATTCTCTCCTTTTACCAAAAACGATACATCCTTAATACCAGCTTCATCGCCATCTTGATAATCAAGAGTCTCTACCTTCCATTTTCTCTTCTCAGCAAATCTTAGATACATTCTATATAACATACTCGCCCAATCATGACTCTCAGTCCCTCCAGCACCTGGATGGATAGTAATAATAGCGTTATTTGCATCATGCTCTGCACTTAACATCACCTCTATCTCTAATGCTTTGATTTTCTCTTCTAAAAGAGGTATTTCATCAAATACTTCTTGTAACGTATCTTTATCATCTTCCAACGTCGCAAGCTCAAACATATCTTTATTATCTTGTAAAGCTTGCTTAGCTTGGTTGTATTTGTTTAGTTGTCTGGTAATAATATTTTTTTCTTTTTGGATTTTGGCTACTTTTTTTGGTTCGTTCCAGAAATCTTGATTATTCTCAAGTGTATTAATTTCCTCTAGTCTTGTTTGTAACTGTTGTGGATTAATAATCTTTGATATATTATCAAGTTTGTTTTGAAGGTCTTTTATTTTTTCGCTATATTCATAATTATCCATCAATATCCTTTAGGCAAAAACTACTCTCATTTTTGTCGCAATTATATCATATTTTTGAAAAATTCTAAAAAAAAGTATTTTTATATTGACATATGTTCATTTATGTGATATAATTCGACGAACATATGTGCATATGGAGAAAGTTATGAGAAAAAGAAAATGCAGAAATATATCAGCAGACCATAGCAAAATATGCTTTAAGCCTTGCGGTATGAGGGGAGGTGGGCTTGAAGAGATAATTTTGTTTGAAGATGAAGCAGAAGCTTTGAGACTTGCGGATTATGAAGGGCTTTATCAGCAAGAATGTGCTCAAAGAATGCAAATATCAAGGACTACTTTTGTGCGTTTGATTGAGAGTGCTCGAAAAAAGGTAAGTGATGCTTTATTGCATCAGAAGAAATTAAAAATACAATTACAAGGAGAAAACAATGCAAAATAGACAAAGATTTAGAAACCAAAATTGCCAAGGACAAGGAAAAGGGCAAGGACAAAGAAGAAGAATGAGATTAAGAGATGGTAGTTGCCAAAGAGAAGCGATGGAGGGTGGATATGGAAATAGACAAAGAAAGAGATTAAGAGATGGAAGCTGCCAAAGAGGATTTGCTGAATGATAATCACAATAGCAAGTGGTAAAGGTGGGACTGGTAAGACTACCATCTCATCTAACCTCACACATTATTTAGCAAATAACAATAAAGAAGTAGTATTGGCGGATTTGGATGTAGAAGAGCCAAATTCATCTTTATTTATCAAAGGGCAAAAACACAATAGCCAAACTGCTTATACAATGAAGCCAGTATGGGTGGAGGAGAATTGTAAGTTATGTGGCAAATGTGGGGAAGTGTGTAATTTTAATGCTATTTTGGCTTTGCCAAAAGGGATTTTGACATTTCCTGAATTATGTCATAGTTGCTATGCTTGTAGTGAGCTTTGCCCTAGTGATGCTTTGCCGATGAAACCTCATAAAATCGGAGAAATAACCCACTATAAGTTGGAGAATTTTGATTTTGTAGAAGGTAGGCTTGATTTAGGGCAAGAGATGGCAGTGCCACTTATAGCACAAACGATAGATTATGTAAATGAACATTTTAAAAATGCTCTAAAATTATACGATTCGCCACCTGGGACAAGCTGTCCGGTGATTGAAGCAAGTAAAAATAGTGATTTTGTGGTGTTAATTACTGAACCTACACCATTTGGGCTAAACGACTTAACATTAGCAGTAGAGACTATGAAGGTATTGAATAAAAAAGTCGGTGTGATTATCAATAGATACGGAATTGGGGATAATAAAGTAGAAGAATATTGCCAAAAAGAGAATATCCCTATCATCACCAAAATTCAAAACGACAAAGAAGTAGCAAAACTTTATTCAAATGGAGAGTTAATCTATCCAAAGATAGAGCATTTTAGAAAATCTATTGAGGATATAGCAAAATTTATAGAGGAAATAAGATGAAAGAGATAGTTGTAATATCTGGAAAGGGTGGAACCGGTAAGACAAGTATTAGCTCCTCATTTGCATATTTAGAACCAAATGCAATAGTTGCTGATTGTGATGTGGATGCAGCAAATATGCATTTGCTTTTGGATGCGGATTTTGAATATCAAGAGGATTTTTTTAGTGGAGAAGTAGCAGTTATTGATGAGGATAAATGCACTTCTTGTGGTAAATGCTATGATGTATGTAGGTTTGATGCTATTAGCAAAGAAGATGGATTTTATAAAGTAAATCCGATTGATTGTGAAGGGTGCTGGTATTGTTATAGAGTATGCAAAGATGAAGCAATTACTATGCAAACACAAAAAGCGGGAGATTTGTATATCTCAAATATCAAAAATGGCTCAAAAATGGCTCATGCAAAGCTTGGATTTGGGGCGGAGAATTCTGGGAAGTTAGTAGCCCATGTCAAAAAACATGCCAAAAGCATAGCCAAAAAGGAAAATAAAGAGTTTATCATTACAGATGGAAGCCCAGGGATTGGTTGTCCGGTAATTTCATCATTAAGTGGAGCAAATTTGGTAGTGTTAGTTACCGAAGCGAGTGTATCTGGACTGCACGATTTAGAGAGGGTGTTTAAACTTATTAAAACTTTTAAATTAGATAGTGTATGTATTATCAACAAATATGACTTAAATGAAGAGATGACATCTAAAATCGAGCAGTTTATCGAAAATGAAAATTCAAAAGTAATAGCAAAATTACCATACGATGAAACATTTACAAAAGCTATGAGCGAAGCTAAAACAATTATTGAATATAATAAAGACTCAGATATAGCAAAAGCTATAATTGATAGTTGGAGAGAGATAAAAAATCATTTAGCAGATACCAAAAGATAGCCCAAAGGGAGTGGTAAATTCCCTAGTGGCTAAATGCTAAATATAAATAGCACAAAGCCATAATAATATGGACTAACGTACATTGCTGGTTTAACTAAAAAATAAAGTCTATAAAAGGCACAAGGAAATTATTTGAATGAGAGACTTTTTTCTTTTAGGTAAAAACGACTGCTAAAAAATTGCTTTTACCCGTTAGGGTGCTTGCCATTTGCAATTTTTAAGGAGTTTTTACCGGTAAAAAAGGAAACTTGTCTCGAATGAAAATAATGTTTTGTCTTTTTCAAATAGTCATGTGAGTATGGGCTATCGTATCGGTAATCCACCATCTATCCCGATAGCTGGTGAAACTATCACGCAAAAAAAAGCCCCATACCCAAAAAGGATATGAGGCTTTCTACTCACCTATCAAGGAGAGATTTAATGTTCCCATCAAAGTAAAGGCTACCA
>JAADDX010000048.1 GCA_013153685.1 Campylobacterota bacterium
AAAAAACAAATCCCAACTGCCAAAATTTTGATGGATTTACCCGGAAATAAGGTAAGAACTGCCAATTTTGAATATGGATTTATAGAGATAGAAGAAGGCAAAACATTTGATATATATTTTTATCAGTTTAACTACAAAGACTTTTTTAAACATCTAAAAGTAGGGGATATTGTTTTAGCTAATGATTCTATTTTTAAGTTTGAAGTTAAAAATATTGATTATGAATTAGCAAAAGTTACATTTTTATCATATTCAACCGGAAAGCTTCTAAATAACAAAGGTTTTCATATAAGGGGAGTTAGTGCAAAGCTTCCGTTTTTGTTTGAAAAAGATAAAGGATTAATAGAACTTGCAAATAAGCATGATTTAGATTATGTAGGGCTTAGCTTTGTAAGGGATGAAAAAGATATACAACAAGCCAAAAAACTTATTAAAAATTCAGAAATTATAGCCAAAGTTGAAACAAAAAGTGCAGTTGAGAATGTGGATAAGATTTTAGAGGAAGTGGAATATATCTTAATAGATAGAGGAGATTTATCTACTGATGTGGGATTGTTAAATGTGCCAAAATACCAAAAATATATAATTGACAAAGCCCTTTTTGCAAACAAAAGAGTCTTTCTAGCCACACAATTTCTAAAATCAATGGAACACAACCCAATCCCAACATTTCCAGAAGTGATTGATTTGTATAATACCTTAAATAGCGGTATTTATGGCGTGCAATTATCAGAAGAGACAGCAGTAGGTGAATATCCAAAAGCATGTGTTGATGTAGTTTTTCAGACCCTAGATACAATCAAACAAACAAACAAAACTTGATAAGTAATAAAACCACAAAGGTAATGATATGACATTGGCACTCAAATATAGGCCCAAGACATTTAGTGAAGTTATAGGACAAGAAGCCATTATCAAAACCCTTACAAATGCACTAGATACCAAAAATCTAGCTAGTGCATATCTATTTAGCGGATTAAGAGGTAGCGGTAAGACAACAACTGCGAGGATTTTTGCTAAAGCATTACAATGCAGTCAAGGTGAGAGTAGTACTCCTTGTGAAGTGTGTGATAATTGTAAAATGGCCAATGAGAATCGTCACATAGATATTATTGAAATGGATGGAGCAAGCAATAGAAAAATAGAAGACATTAAGGAAATTATAGAACAAACCAAATACAAGCCAACCATAGGTCGATATAAAATCTTTATTATTGATGAGGCACATATGCTCACAAGAGAAGCTGAAAATGCATTGTTAAAAACTCTAGAAGAACCGCCAGAGTATGTGAAATTTATCTTAGCTACAACTGATCCACTCAAGCTTCCTGCGACTATTTTAAGTAGAGTGCAGCACTATCGTTTTACTAAAATAGATACGATGCTTATCAAAACACATCTAGAATATATCTTAGCTAAAGAAAACGTATCGTTTGATACAAAGGCAGTAGAGCTTTTAGCAAAAAGTGGCGAAGGCTCTTTAAGAGATACTATCACTCTATTAGAGCAAGCCATAGCATATTCTAAAGGGAAATTAAGTCTAGACCAAGTGGTAGATATGTTGGGAGTTATCAATCCGGAAATGGTAGATAGGATTTTTGATTTGATTTTTAAAGAAGATAAAAAAGCAATCTCAACTATCACAAAAGAGATAGCAAGCTATGATATCGACACCATATTAGATGAGATTATTTCATATCTCAAAGCGGCATTATTTCAAAATAAATTTAGTATCATTACAATAGAGAGGTTTTTTAAGATTGTAGCTGATGTCAAAGAATTAATTAAGATTAATGTTGATAATGAATTTGTATTATCTTTGATGTTTTTTAAGATGATTGAGGCACTAAAACCTCATAAAATCGATGATCTTATTAGGGAATTTGAAAAAAAAGCATTTCACGTCACCACACCATCTACCCAGCCATCCTCACCACCCCAGCCTTTGCCGCCTACTACAGATTTGTTTAGTAAACTAAAGCAAGAATTATTAAATAGAGATAAAGAATTGTATGAGTGCTTTAAAGATGTAGAGTTTGTATCATTTCAGGATAATGTATTGGTGTGGGAGAGTTGTGTTAATGACGAATGCAAGCAACTGCTTCGCAAATACTGGTCGAGTGTGATTAAAATCTTGATTGATGAAATATTTGGAATTGGCACCAAAGTTACTCCAAAGCCTTGTTCTAAGCTTGCCCCACAACCAAAACCCCAAAAATCCACCCCTGTGGAAATAGTCGAACATGACAAAAATATCGTCAAAAAGGCACACGAAATTTTTGGAGATGATATAGTAGAAGTAAATATTTATCGTAACGCCCCTAACTCTTAAGAGTTAGAGTGTGATAATGTAGCGAAATCTTTTGCGTGGTATGTAATAATCATATCAGCACCGGCTCTTTTGAATGATGTTAAAATCTCTACCATCATAGATTCATAATCTACCCAGCCGTTGTTTGCCGCAGCTTTTACCATCGAATATTCACCGCTTACGTTATATACACAAAGCGGCATTTGCGTAGCATCTTTGATTTCTCGAATAATATCCATAAAGCTCAACGCTGGTTTTACCATCAAAATATCCGCCCCTTCTTTCATATCTTGAATACTCTCTCGTATAGCTTCATATCTATTTGCATAGTCCATTTGGTAAGATTTTCTATTTTGAGGCAAATACTCATGCTGGCTAGGTGAGGATTCTGCCGCATCTCTAAAAGGTCCATAAAAACTTGATGCGAACTTTGTTGAATAACTCATAATTGGTATATGACTAAAACCATTCGTATCTAGTGCTTCTCGTAATGTGGAAATGATATTATCCATCATACCACTTGGTGCGATCATATCCGCTCCGGCTTGTGCATGGATCAGTGCTTGTTGGGCACTAATTTGCAATGTGGCGTCATTATCGACAGTTTTTAGTTTGGGGTTAATTATTCCGCAATGACCATGATCCGTGTATTCACAAAAGCATAGATCTGTAATCACCAAAATCCTATCCCCAAATTTTTCTTTAATAGCCCTCACACTTCGTGCAATAAGTCCGTGCTCATCGAGTGCATCACTTCCGCAACTATCCTTAAGTTTGGGAATACCAAACAAAATAATAGCCTTAATCCCAAGCTCTATAAGCTGTCCTATCTCCTCTAGATAACTATCTTCACCGAATTGATAAATACCAGGCATTGAGCTTACTTCATTCTTTCCGCTCAATCCCTCTTTGATAAAAATTGGCATTATCAAATCATCCACACTCACACTTGTCTCTCTTACTAAGTCCCGTAAATTTGCATTTAATCTCAATCTTCGAAAGTTCATAATTCTTCCTTATATATTTAATGCATTTCTAATACTTGATTCTATCTCTTTTGGGTCAGATTTAGACACAAACCCATCAGCATTCAAGCTTTTAGCCATCTCTTCATTACTCTTACCGCTCATACTCGAATTTACAATAATCGGTAAGTGTTTGTAATCTTTGTTATTTTTGATTTGTTTAATTACTTCAAATCCACTAGTCACTGGCATTTCTAAATCGGTAATAATTACTCCTACCCCTTTTGGACCATTGGAATATAAAAAGTCAAGTAGTTCTTGTCCATTATTGAATAATTTGTGCTTTAGCCCTAATTTATCCATGATTTTTGCCATAATCTTAAGCACAGGCTTTGAATCATCGGCAATCAAGACGTATTTATCCAAATCAATTTTCTTAATAGCAGCCAATGCTTCATGTTTTTGCTCTTCTATCCATGGAAATGCCTCAGCCGCCATTTTTTCAATATCAACAATTTGCACGATTCTTCCATCGAAATATTTAGTATGCCCTATCACTTTTTGACTTGGATTGCTATCATCGTCATTTCTTGTAATTTCACTCCACTTTTTAGTAAGAATTCTTTGTGCCGAATATATTCTAATCCCCACTAAAATACCGCTAAAATCACAAATCATAATCGTTTTAGAGTCTGATTGTATCTCGTATTTATCCAAATTCACATTATTATGCCCTCTGTAATAAAACCATTTTCTCATATCGACTACTGGAATATTATAATCCCTTACAATAATCATCCCTTCTACAAATGGCACATTAGCTATGATATCTATAAAAGTGTCGTTATACTTGATAATTTCTTTGATTTTAAATATATTAATAGCATACAAATCTCCATCTTTTTCCAAGTCAAACGTAAAAAATTGAGCTTCATTTCTAAGATGTAAGGTGGTTATAGCATCGATATCTTTCATCAAAACTCCTTTATAATTTCAATATTATACCAAAATAATCATTCTTTTAGTAGTTTTCTATAATATTCGTTCCAATCATCCGGCTGAGAGTCAAATAAAGAATCGTTAAAATGCTCATACATACTAAAAAATGCTTTGTCGTATTGATATGCTTGATGTAGTTGCAAATGCTCCAACACATAAAAGCTACCAGAATCCACCAAATATTCCTGATTTCCAATCACAAAAAAGATAATTCCGATATTGAAATCTTGACAAAATTTCCTAAAATCATCTTTTGTAGGCTTACCTACAAAATAGGTCGCAAAAATATCGCTGCTAACGAAGGTAAGATGAGGATATTTGCTTTTGATAGCAAGATAAATGTTTTGATTTGGTGCGATTATTAAACTTCTGAAATTATAGAGCCTAAATACTATCTTATCACCGATGTGCGGTAGAATCTTTGGAGTAGCAAGAGCGGTATTTTGTAGTTTGTCAAACGCTTTAAATATCACTTCTTGATTACCAAGGGATATAGCTTTAGCTGCGATTATTCCATCATGTATCACATATCCGCTCATCCCTTTTGGTATATTTTTATCAATCTTTGCATGCAAATTATGAATATCAGTAATGTCAGTGTAGATCGGTTTGAGTCCAAAAGCCAAAACTCCTAAAATAAGTATAATCAATTTCTTCATTAGATACCTTTTTTTGTGGGATTATAGTATAAGTTATATGAAATGTCAAGGTTAATTGTATGCTTTAATTTCATTATATAAACTATCTCTTTGCACCGGAATAAAACCACTATCTTTGATTAAATGCACAAATTCATCTAGCCCCATTCCACCGGCACTTTGTGCCCCAGCAGCTGCATTGATGGATTCTTTTTGGATAGTTCCATCTAGGTCATTAGCCCCATATTCTTGTGCCACCAAAGCTAGATTGATAGTGGATGTTACCCAATATGCTTTTAAATTGGCAATATTATCCAAAATAATACGGGCAATTGCAAATGTTTTTAGTATCTCCACTCCTGTAAGGAAATCGGTTACTTTGAGATAATTATTGTGTCTTTGGTATACCAAAGGGATAAAAGCATTAAATCCGTGCGTTTGTTCTTGCAATTTCCTAAGTCTCAACATATGATCTATCCTATGACTTCTTTGTTCGATATGCCCAAATAACATAGTTGCATTACTTTTTTTGCCTTTTTGATGCCATATTTGATGGATTTTGAGCCAGTTTTTACTATCCACTTTTCCTTTGCAAATATGACTTCTAATAGCTTCGTCAAATATTTCCGCACCTCCCCCAGGCATAGAATCTACCCCATTTTCAATCATCATATCCAGTAATTGTTCGTATTGTAGATTGTATGTTTGGCAGAGGAAGTGAATCTCCGCTGCTGTGAGGGCTTTGATATGAATATCTGGTATTTCCTGTTTGATAGCCTTAAACATACCCAGATACCAGTCTAGGGATGCATTTGGATTATGAGCTGAGACTATATGTATTTCGTTTGCTCCGTTTTGATAAGCTTGTTTAGCGATATTTACAATTTCCTCAATTTCCATCGTATATGGATTTGGGTTTTTTCTATTTGCGGAAAAAGCACAAAATTTACATACGTCTTTGCAAATATTTGTAGGATTGATATGTCTATTTACATTGAAATAAGTTTTTAAACCGTGCTTTTCTTTGCGGATTTGATTGGCAATTTCTCCCAATCTATGTAGATCCATCTCATACAATTTTACACCATCTTCGATACTAAAACTTCCATCTCTCAATTTCTCTAAGACATCCAATGTATTCCCTTTGTTGTTTTTATAATGATATCAAAATTCCATACAAAAGACAACCAATCAAACTATTCTACCTAATAAATGCATAGAATTTTCAATAATCAGTTATAATTATATCAAAAAAGGAACGTTATGGAATTTGAACAATGGTTTAGTCAAAATCATAAAGCTTTACAATGCAATCCAAAGAGTCAAAAATTCTCTTTTGCTGATTTTATGGAAAATTCATTTAGCACTACAAATACTAGCATATCTATTCATCGGGGAGACGTATGGTATGGTAAAATTCACAATAAATCCAAAAAAAGACCGTTTTTGATCTATCAAAACGATTTTTTAAATAGATGCTGTCAAATGGGTGAGTATGCGAGTGTAATTGTTATACCGCTGAGTTCAAATATCATCCAAACTACTCTTAGAGTTTTAATCCCTCAACGTGATAATCTCAAAAAAGATAGTCAGATCGTGTGCAATGCCATAGGGCTCATATCGGTTGATAAACTGCTTTTAAAAGCTACTACACTTACTAACTCTGAATTACAAACAGTCGATAAAGTAGTTACAAATATCTTAGGAATAAAGGATTAAAGATGAGATTAGGTGTGAATATAGATCATATAGCCACATTAAGAGAAGCAAGAGCTATTAATGAGCCAGATCCTCTTATGGCTCTTGAGATTTGCAAACGAGCCGGTGCGGATCAGATTACGATTCATCTTAGAGAAGATAGACGACATATTGATGATTTTGATGCACAACGCATTATCCAAAGCAGTTTTTTACCGGTAAATGTAGAGTGTAGTATCAATCAAGAAATAGTGGAAATTATCTCCTCTCTCAAACCACATAGAGTGACGTTAGTGCCGGAAAATAGAGCAGAAGTTACCACAGAAGGGGGGTTGGATTTGTTTAAAAACACTACTCAGATACAAAGAGCTATTGAGACTTTTTTATCAAATGATATATCTGTTTCTTTGTTTATTGATCCAGATATCGCTCAAATTGAGAAAAGTAAAATATTAGGAGCGGATATGATAGAATTACATACCGGCAAATACGCCAATCTATCATTAGCACTCAATTCCAATATCAATGCCACAAAGCATAAATTATTTCCAACTCTCTCAAGAGCTCAACTCAAAGAATTATTAACAGAACAAATCCAACTATTACAAAATAGTGCACTCTTTGCCAAAGATATCGGTATTGAAGTAGCTGCTGGACATGGGTTGAATTATCAAAATGTGCATGAGATAGCTCAGATACCAGAAATCGTAGAATTAAATATTGGGCATAGTATTATTGCAAATTCGATTTTTATGGGACTAGCGGATGCGATTAGATTGATGAGAGAGATAATTACCAAAAGAGAGTTACGAATGTAACATCTCTTTTACTGTTTCTTCTGGAAGTTTGTGGAAGTTTAAGTAGCTATATACTTTATCTTCTTTTCCAGCTAATTTTGTTTTAGCCATTTCAAGGTATTCTTCTTTTGTAGGAATTCTACCAAGTTTTGCTGCTACTGCTGCAAGTTCCGCACTTCCAAGATATACTTTTGCACCATTTCCAAGTCTATTATCAAAGTTTCTTGTAGAAGTAGAAAATACCACTGCATTATCTGCAACTCTTGCTTGGTTACCCATACATAAACTACATCCCGGAATCTCGATTCTCGCACCAGCACTTCCAAATACAGAGTAATACCCTTCTTCGATAAGCTCTGCTTTATCCATTTTTGTAGGAGGTGCTATCCAAAGTCTTGTAGGCACTTGCCCTTCACCTCTTAACATCTCCGCTGCTGCTCTGTAATGACCGATATTTGTCATACAACTTCCAATAAATACTTCATCGATATTGTGAGGTCTATTTTCATCTGCTAACACTTCAGAGATAGTAGCTACATCATCTGGGTCATTAGGGCAAGCTACGATTGGTTCAGTAATTTCACTTAAATCAATCTCAATTACCGCTGCATATTCTGCATTTTCATCTCTTTTTAGTAAGCTTGGATTATCAAGCCATTTTTTCATACTATCAATTCTTCTTTGAATTGTTCTTTTATCTTCATATCCAGCATCTATCATAGCTTCAAGCATTTTGATATTTGAGCTTAAATATTCTTTTACTGCATCTTCACTTACATCTACCGTGCAGGCTGCCGCACTTCTCTCAGCTGATGCATCAGATAATTCAAATGCTTGCTCAACTGTAAGAGTTTTGATAATATCACCTTCGATTTCAAGGATTCTACCATTAAAGATATTCTTTTTGTTTTTCTTCTCAACCGTTAATAATCCTTGTTTAATCGCAAAATAAGGAATAGCATTTACTAAATCTCTTAATGTAATTCCTGGTTGAAGTTCACCTTTGAATTTAACTAATACTGATTCTGGCATATTAAGAGGCATACTTCCTGTAACTGCTGCAAATGCTACAAGTCCACTTCCAGCTGGGAATGAAATACCAATAGGAAATCTCGTATGGCTATCTCCACCTGTTCCTACAGTATCTGGTAAAATCATTCTATTAAGCCAACTATGAATTACACCATCACCAGGTCTTAATGCAACCCCTCCTCTACTTGTAATAAAGTCTGGTAATGTGTGATGAAGTTTTACATCAGCTGGTTTTGGATAAGCTGCTGTATGACAAAAACTTTGCATTACTAAATCCGCACTAAATCCAAGGGCTGCTAATTCTTTAATCTCATCTCTTGTCATAGCCCCTGTTGTATCTTGGCTTCCTACTGTTGCAGTTGTAGGCTCAATATACATACCAGGTCTTACACCTTTCATTCCACAAGCTTTACCTACTATTTTTTGAGCTAATGTATATCCAACACCTTCTTTGTCTGCTGGTTGAGCCGGTCTTGTAAAGATATTTTCTTCACCCATTCCTAAAACTTCTCTTGCTTTTTTAGTAAGGTTTTTACCGATGATTAGAGGCACTCTACCACCAGCTTGAACTTCATCTGGAAGTGTATTTGGTTTAAGTTCAAATTCTGCTACAACTTCACCATTTTTCTCAATTTTTCCTTCATATGGATAAATATCAATAACATCTCCCATCTCAAGCTTACTTACATCTACTTCGATTGGTAATGCACCTGCATCCTCACAAGTATTAAAGAAAATTGGAGCAATTACTCCACCAAGCACAACTCCTCCACTTCTTTTATTTGGAACACCAGGAATATCATTTCCGATATGCCAAATTACACTATTTGCTGCTGATTTTCTACTACTTCCTGTCCCAACTACATCTCCAACGAATGCTACCGGATGTCCTTTTTGTTTTAATTCTTGGATTTTTTCAATAGCATCTGGCATTTTTGCTTTTAGCATACTTAATGCGTGAAGTGGAATATCACTTCTTGTAAATGCTTCACTTGCAGGTGAAAGGTCATCTGTATTTGTCTCACCTGGAACTTTAAACACAGTTACTGTGATTTTTTCTGGTAATTTAGGCTTACTTGTAAACCACTCTGCATTCGCCCAAGATTCTACTACTTCTTTTGCGTATTTATTTCCTTCTTTCATTAAATCTACTACATCATTAAATGCATCATATACTAAAAGAGTGTGTTTTAATTCATTCGCAGCCGCACTCGCAACCTCATCATCAAGCTTAAGTGCATTAATAAGTGGTCCTACATTGTATCCACCCATCATTTTTCCAAGGATTTTAATTGCGTGTAGTTTGCTAATAGCAGGACTTGCCGCTTTTCCTTGAACTATATCATTTAAAAATGCCGCTTTTACATAAGCTGCTTCATCAACACCTGGGTTGATGTGATTTTCAAAAAGGTCCATTAAATATTCTTCTTCTACGATTGGAACTTGTTTTAATAATTCTACTAATTCCGCAGTTTGTTTTGCTGTAAGAGGTAATGGAGGTATTCCAAGTTTTGCTCTTTCTTGTGTGTGTTTTTTGTATTCTTCAATAAAACTCATTGTTACTTCCTTTTATTTTTTTGCCTAAATTGTAGCATATTTTGCAAATAAGTGCTTACAATTTGTTACAAAAGAAAAAATAAGTGTGTAAAAAAGTTACTATTCTTTTATAAATCTTACAATTAAAATCTCTTCTTTTATAAATAAATCGTGAACATTGTCTTGTTTTTTCATATTTTCTATAAATTCATCATCCCATTTATCATATTCTTTAATCTCAAATCCTTTGAAATCTTTCATTGTAGCTAATAAAACTATCCATATTATACCCATTGCTAAAATAACATAAAAAAGTGCTGAATATCCATAATATTGTTTGATAGCACCAGCTACTGCTCCTCCTAAAAATATACCTAAATATTGGATAGAATTTCCTATACTCATAGCTGTTGCTTTTTCATGCACTCTTGCGACTTTTCCTGTAAAACTTTGTAATACCGGCTCTAACATATTAAATCCAAAGAAAAACAAAATCACCCCTACAATATAAAATTTAAATAAAAATGCTACAACACTTGATACCATAAATATTGCACTTAATATAAATACAAGTTTTCCTTTGTGTTTTTTTTCTGCTAAAATAGCTCCTAATGGCATCGCAAAAATTCCAAATACTAAAGCAGG
This sequence comes from Campylobacterota bacterium, assembly GCA_013153685.1. GTDB lineage: Bacteria > Campylobacterota > Campylobacteria > Campylobacterales > JAADDX01 > JAADDX01. The sequence goes on from JAADDX010000048.1 coordinate 10,622, forward strand.
AACATATACTTTCCATAATTCAAACTTATCCCAACCAAGCTCATTTACAAATATTAAAGGTGTAATCATAAATATAATTACCATCATCCCTTTTTGCATAAATCCTGAAAAATATATTTTTAATAACTCTTTATTTTTAAATACTTCACTAATTTTAATATGTTCTTCAAAATGTTCTATTTTTGGAGGATTTGGAACTTTGATATATAATAAAACTATTGAAAATAAAGCTAAAATAGCTGTAATATAAAAAAGAGTATGAACTCCATATTTAGCACCAATAGTAGGACCTACAATCATACTAATACCAAAAGCAAGTGCAATAAATTGCCCCATTCTTGCAAAAACTTTACCTCTTGTCTCTTCTGTAGCTAAATCATTTAAATAAGCTAATACCACTCCTCCAATAGCTCCAGCCCCTTGAAGTAATCTACCAAAAATTAATGTATAAATATTATCACTCATAGCACAAACTACACTACCAATAGCTAATAACAAAAGTCCAAAAGCTAAAATATGTTTTCTACCATATTTATCACTCATTTTTCCAAAAAACACTTGTAAAAACATTTGACTTAAAGCATATGCACCAATAGCAATACCTATCGTTGTATCAGTAGCTCCTTGCAAATGCATTGCAAAAATAGCCAATAAAGGCATTACAATAAATAATCCTAAAAATCGGATTGCCATAATCAAACTAAGATAAGTCATTATATCTCCTTGTATTTTTTTTCTTTATTTTCAAAATAAGCAACTTTTTTATATCCTAAAAATTTTGCTATATTATAACACTCTTTTAGATACAAACCTACTTGATTTGCATTATGAGCATCACTTCCAAAAGTGATATCAATATTAGCTTGTTTTATCATCTCAAGCAATGTAATACTTGGATAAGGCTCTTTTACTGCTTTTCTTATACCGGCTGTATTTATTTCTACTACAAGATTATTATCTGCAATAGCTTCTATAGCTTCTTTTGCTAATATTTTTATATCTTGTTTTGGCTTAAAGTTAAATACCTTAATCAAATCCAAATGTCCTACAATATTAAATAATTTTGAATTAGCTAAATCTACTACTAATTTAAAATATTCTTTGTAGATATCATCTATATCTCTTTCTTGCCATTGAGCTAAAAACTCCGGATTATCAAATCCCCAATTATCTAAAAAATGAATACTTCCTATTAAATAATCAACCTCTCTATCCAATACTCTCTTATCTACAAAAGGGGTAAAATCTACTTCATATCCTTTTAAAATTTTGATTTTTGGATATATT
>JAADDX010000070.1 GCA_013153685.1 Campylobacterota bacterium
TGGATTAGCGTTTAAAATTATGACTGACCCGTTTGTTGGTAAGATTACATTTGTAAGATTTTACTCTGGTGTAGCTAAAAAAGGAAGTCATGTTATCAATTCAACAAAAGGTAAAAAAGAAAGAATTGGAAGACTTCTTAGAATGCATGCTAACAATAGAGAAGATGTAGAAGAATTCTACGCTGGTGAAATCGGAGCGGTTGTAGGTCTTAAAGATACATTAACAGGGGATACTATCTGTGATCCAGCAAGACCGGTAATTTTAGAGAGAATGGAATTCCCAGATCCGGTAATCTCTGTTGCAGTTGAACCAAAAACAAAAGCAGACCAAGAAAAAATGGCGTTAGCTTTACAAAAACTTGCAGAAGAAGATCCAAGCTTTAGAGTAAAAACAGATGAAGAGAGTGGACAAACTATCATCTCTGGTATGGGTGAATTACACCTTGATATTATCGTAGATAGAATGAAAAGAGAATTCAAAGTTGAGTGTAACGTAGGACAACCGCAAGTAGCGTATAGAGAGACAATCAAATCTCAAGTAGAACAAGAATACAAATACGCAAAACAATCTGGTGGTAGAGGTCAATACGGACACGTGTTTATTAGATTAATTCCTTTAGAAGAAGGAAAAGGGTATGAATTTGTTGATCAAATCAAAGGTGGTGTAATTCCAAAAGAATACATTCCAGCAGTTGATAAAGGTATCCAAGAGGCTGCTTTAGGTGGTGTGCTTGCAGGATATCCGGTTGAGAATTTCAAAGTTGAATTATACGATGGAAGCTACCATGATGTGGATTCTAGTGAAATGGCGTTTAAATTGGCTGCAAGTATGGCGTTTAAAGAAGCTGTGAAAAAAGCAAATCCGGTAATTTTAGAGCCGATGATGAAAGTAGAAGTAGAAGTACCAGAAGAATACATGGGGGATGTTATCGGTGATATCAACAGAAGAAGAGGACAAGTGAATTCTATGGAAGATAGACATGGACTCAAAATTATCAATGCATTTGTTCCACTTGCAGAAATGTTTGGATATTCTACCGATCTTAGAAGTATGACTCAAGGTAGAGGAACATACGCTATGGAATTTGATCACTATGAAGAAGTGCCTTCTAATGTGGCAAGTGAGATTATTAAAGAGAGAAACGGATAAAATCCCGTTTCTTTTATTTATCAATTTTTGGTAAAGTGATCCCTTTTTGCCCTAGATATTTACCTTTTTTATCTCCGTAACTAATCTGACACATCTCATCAGCACCGATAAATAATAATTGTGCAATCCCTTCATTAGCGTATATTTTGGCTGGTAGAGGAGTAGTGTTGCTAATCTCTATTGTAATATGTCCTTCCCATTCAGGCTCAATTGGTGTAACATTCACAATAATCCCACATCTTGCATATGTTGATTTACCCACACATATAGCTAGCACATCTCTTGGCATCTTAAAATATTCCACACTTCTACATAACGCAAAAGAGTTTGGTGGAATTATACAATCCCCTTTTACTTCTACGACATTTTTTCTATCAAAATGTTTAGGGTCTACAATAGTGGTATTAACATTTGTAAATATCATAAATTCATCGCTAACTCTAATATCATACCCATAGCTACTAACTCCATAGCTTACTATCCCCTCTCTTACTTGTTTTTCACAAAATGGTGTAATCATGTCAAATTCTTGTGACATGATCCTAATCCAGTTATCAGATTTAATTCCCATAATATTTCCTTAACTTAATGCTTTTTCTAAACTTTTCATATCCGTAATAGGTAAGGTTTTTTTCTTGGTGATTTTTCTATTTAGTCCCATCAACACTTTACCCCCAAATTCCACAAACATATCCACATCATTTTCTATATTGGTAATTGATTGTTTGTATAGCACAGGCTTGGTAAGTTGATTTGCTAGTAGTTCTATTGCTTCTTTTTTTGTAGTATAAGGTTGAGCAGTTACATTACTAACTACTGGTCGAAATGTATCTTTGAGAGTGTCTTGTAGTAGTTCTTTTAGTGGAGTGCTTGCACTTTGGAGTAGTGGACAGTGGCTTGCTACACTCATATTCAAAAGCATTACTCTCTTAGCACCTAATTTTTTGATTTCTTCTTCTACTGCAGCTAAATCTTGCTTTACGCCAGCTAGTACTAATTGCCCATCACTATTGTAGTTTGCTGGCCAAATTTGCTTGTTGCTATTTATGCAAAAATCCTCTAGCGTTTTATCATCAAGTCCAAGCACCACCATCATTCCACCTTCGATATCACGAAATGCTTCTTGCATCAACTTTCCTCTAGTATGCACTAAGCTAATCGCATCCGCAAGCTCAATAGCCCCAGCACTATATAAAGCGGAAAATTCACCTAGTGAATGTCCTAGTGCGTATTGATATTCGTATTCTTTATCAAATAGCTCATAAGCTATTGCAGAATACAACAAAATTGCTGGTTGTGTGTATTGTGTTTGGTTGAGTTTGTCGTTTTCTTCAAACATTAATTTAGTGAAATCCTCACCAATAGCATCACTTGCTATTTCAAACATCTCTTTTGCTTTTTGTGAATTGTCATAAAAGTCTTTCGCCATTCCTACAAACTGACTACCTTGACCAGGAAATAATAATCCAAGTTTCATCTTTTATCCTTTAAAACGTGATTTTTATGCCAAAATTATACCACAAATTTGAGATTTATTGCTATAATATCGCAATTAGAACAACTAGTGTTTTTATAAAGGAGTAAAGATGATATTAGCAACACCAGGACCGGTAGAAGTGCCGTTTTTTGTGCAAAAAGCCACATTAGGAGAGACTATTCACCATAGAACTCCGGAATTTAAAAAGATTTTAGAAGAGACTTTATCTTTGTTTAAAAAATTGGTAAATCTCGATGATGCAGTGTTTTTGGCGTCATCTGGAAGTGGAGCTATGGAAGCTGCTATGATTAATGTAGTAAAAAAGAAAGCATTATGCGTAAATGCTGGGAAATTTGGAGAGAGATGGGGAAAAATCGCTTCAGCTTGGGGGCTGGAATTTACGCAATTATGTTATGAATGGAATACGCCAGCAAATGTAGATGATATAATGGCAACAATCAAGTCTCAAAGCGATATTGATAGTTTTTTTATACAAATAAGTGAGAGTGCTGGAGGTCTTAGACATGATGTAGAGGAAATTGCTAGACAAATCAAGCAGTATAATCCAGAAATTATAGTAGTGGCAGATGGTATTACAGCTGTTGGGGTAGAGTATATAGACACTACTAATATCGATATTTTAATTACCGGTAGCCAAAAGGCTTTGATGTTGCCACCTGGTCTGGCAATGTTGGGATTTAGTCAACAAGCAATCAAGAGAATAGGGGATGGTAGAGGATTTTATTTTAATTTAGCAACCGAGATCAAAAAACAAAGAGAATTTACCACGGCATTTACACCGGCAACTACTTTGATTATCGCACTCAAAGAAGTGTTGCACAAATTAATCGACGAAATTGGTCTAGATACACTCTATCATAAAACGGCTATTAGACATGAGGCACTTTTAAAATCGTTAGAAGCTATAGGGCTACAAATATATCCTACCGCTCCGGCAAAATCGATGGCAACTATCTATCATGAAGATGCCCAAAAAATCAGAAATATCATGAAAGAGAAATACCAAGTAAATATAGCCGGTGGACAAGATCACTTAAAAGGAAAGATTTTTAGAATCAATAATATGGGACTGATTGAGGATCATAAAATGCTGTGGATTGTAAATAGTATAGAAAAAACACTAGATGATTTGGGTGTGAGGGAGTATGACGCAACAGCTAGTAAAATCTTTAGTCAAATCAATAAAATTGATTAAAACTCCAAAAAATGATATAATCATAAAAAAGGAAGGATTTTTAGATGCAAGAAGTGAAAATTTTTGATACGACATTAAGAGATGGAGAGCAAAGCCCTGGGTGTTCTATGACAATAGATGAGAAAATCAAAGTAGCCATTCAGCTTGACAAACTTGGTGTAGATATTATTGAGGCTGGTTTTGCAGCGGCAAGCCCGGGGGATTTTGAAGCTATTAGCAAAATTAGCGAAGTTGTAAAAAACAGTACGGTTTGTTCACTTGCAAGAGCTTTGGAGTCTGATATCAAAAAAGCAGGGGAAGCTATAAAAGACGCAACTCACCAAAGAATTCATACTTTTATAGCAACTAGCCCGATTCATATGCAATATAAGCTTAAAATGAGTCCGGATGAGGTAATCAAACGTGCCGTAAAAGCAGTAGAGTATGCTAAAACTTTTTGTGATGATGTGGAATTTAGCTGTGAGGATGCGGGTAGAAGCGAGATGTCGTTTTTAAAAGAAATTATCTCAGCGGTAATCCAAGCGGGTGCACAAACGATAAATATTCCGGATACGGTGGGATACACGATGCCGTGGGAATTTGGAGGTCAAATCAAAGAATTGGTTGATTTTGTAAATGGCAAAGCTATTATTTCGGTGCATTGTCATAATGATTTGGGACTTGCAACTGCAAATTCTATTCAAGCTGTCAAAAATGGTGCAAGACAGGTAGAATGTACTATAAACGGAATAGGTGAGAGAGCCGGAAATGCAGCACTTGAAGAAGTGGTAATGATAATTAATACAAGACGAGATGTATTTGGTGATGTAAAAACCAATATCAATCCAAAAGAAATATACAAAACCAGTCGATTGCTTACGTCTATTACAGGGATTGAACCACAACCAAATAAAGCAATCGTAGGTAAAAATGCGTTTGCTCACGAATCGGGTATACATCAAGATGGAGTATTAAAACACAGAGATACTTATGAGATTATCAAAGCAGAGGATATAGGGATAGAAAAAAACAATTCTATCGTACTTGGAAAGCATTCGGGGCGTCATGCATTTAGCGATAAACTCAAAGAATTGGGATATGAGCTTAGTGATGAGGAGTTGAATAAAGCTTTTGAGAGATTTAAAGTATTGGCTGATAAGAAAAAAGAGATTTTCGATGAAGATATTATTGCTATTATTAATGATGAGATGATAAACAAGCAAAAAATGTATGAACTTGTAAATTTACAACTAAATGATTGTGCAAATGGACTTGCAAGTGCAGCTGCGACTATCAAGATCGAAGATCGGCTAATTACTGATGCGGCTATTGGAGAGGGAACTATTGATGCGGTATTTAAAGTGATTGATAGGATTACGGGATATAGTGGTGAGTTGATTAGGTATAAAGTCGATAGTGTAACCCAAGGAAAGGACGCTTTAGCTAAAGTAAACGTACAGGTGATCTTCGATAAGACTAAGCCAGCTATTATGGGTCATGGACTCAATATCGATACGATGACAGCAAGTGCAAAAGCATATTTAAATGCACTCAATAGTTTTGTTGTAACCAAAGATTTGCTTACTACTACGAAAATTTCATATAGAGATTTGTAGATGCGTGATGTATTAAGATATATTAGAGACGATATTGAATTAAACATCAAATCCAACATTCCACTGCCTATCGCATTTAATCCAGATGCCCCTTATATTCAAATTGACTACAAGGGGCGTATGGAAGTGCAAATAGATGGTGTGGATTTGACGTTTGAGGAAATTATCCTTATCTTTTTGTATCTTATTAATGCTTCAAGTAGAGAACAAATCGGGGTAGTGATCCCCAAATACGTTAGTAACGTGTTGGATAATGAATTAACATATTTGATTATCAAAAGGCAAGACAATCCAGAATACAGTGATATATATTTTGTAGTGCATGAAGATAAAATCATATTTCCGTTTTTTTCAAAAGAAGAAAATAAGGTATTTAACGTTTTGAAGTTTGCCGAGTTAATTAAAAGAAGAGATTTTAATATCAAGACTTTTTTACAAAAGATACACAAATGAAAGAAGTAAAAGCCAGCACTTTATATTTTCTTTTTTTTGCTATAGTGTTGTTGATTGTGGCGTTTGTAATGCCTTTGATTGATCCTAATTTTAAAGATTATTTTGAGAGTTTGTATTGGGTGATCGTGACAATTTCCACAGTAGGTTATGGAGATATTGTCCCTCATACGTTGACTTCAAAGATAATTACGATTGTTGTAATTTTACTTGGGATTATAGCCGTATCTTTGTTTACGGCGGTGGTAACTTCGAATTTGATTAAAAAAACTATTTTTAGTTTGAAGGAATGGGAAAAAATGGATAATTTAGAAAATCATCTTATTATTTGCGGATACAAGCCTCAACTAAAGGCGTTAATTGACGAATTTTTGAAAAAAAACAAAAGACTCACGGTAAAACAGATAGTTGTGATTCATAATGTGTTAACAGCGGAAATACAAGCTATGCTAAATGAGCTTGATTATATTAAATTTATAGAGGGGGATTTTAGCGAAGAAGAGATATTAAAACAAGCAAAAGCCTCAAAAGCCTCAAAAGCGATTATTATGGCTGAAGCTAATGATACTAGTGATTCTAAAGTACTAGCCACAGCAATTTTACTCAAATCTTTTAATCACAATATTTATATCATTGCTGAGATTATCAACCCCAAATTTGAGAGTTATTTAGAAAAAATAGGGTGTGATGAGATTATATTAAGCGAAGAATACAACAAATATCTCATCTCCAAAGCTATCATTGACCCAGGAATCTCTAGAGTAATAGGTAGCTTGATAATGAATGAAAATTTTAAAATTATTACCGATGATTACAGTAATGAGACATTTAAAGAGGTATTTGATAAACTTCTTGTGCAAAATATTATCTTAATTGGAGTTATTGAGAATTACGGTAACATCAATAAATTTAAATTAGAATATATCAAAGAAGCGGAGAAGTCTCCAAATATCAACGAGCTGTATAAACAGATCCATAATTTAAAAAATATTAAAACGAACAATATTATAATTTCCCCACCACTAGATTACGTAATACAAAAACACAGTGCATTAATAATAATAGAAAGGACATAAATGAGAGAGCATTCACTATTTAAAGATTTGACGGATGAAGAATATCATAAGTTAATTAAAATATTTAAAAAACGCAAAATACCGGCTAATACAACAATTATCAAAGAAGGGGAGTATGGTGAGAGTGCGTTTTTGTTAATAGAAGGTAAGATTGCAGTCGTTAAAGAGACTATTTACGGCGAGGATTATGTCGTAACTATTATCGAAGCGGGAGGAGATGAATTTTTTAGTGAAATCAACTTAATAGACAGAGGTAAAAGAACTTCTACAATTAGAACTATAGAAGAGAGTGTTATCTTGGAAGTGACAAGTAGCGACATCAAAGAATTTATGGACAACCATCCAGTAATTGGTTATAAAATCATGTGGTATATGGCACGAAGTCTAGCCAAACATTTAAGAAAAGCGGACAATGACGTTATTACGCTTTTTAATGCATTAGTTGAGGTAGTGGAGAATGACTAAATATTTGTTCTTTTTGTTGTTTTTGACCGGCTGTGCTACGATGGATAAGATAAAAACGTGGCATTATTATGAGGATTGTCATATCAGATATGATTATTATGGCTCGTATGATACATATTGCCCGCCAAAAGATGCCAAGAAGCAATCAAACAAAGATTGCTTGCAGTGTAATTAGCTAATGCAAAGACTTTTATTATTAAGTGCTAGTGCCGGTAGCGGAAAGACTTTTAATCTTGCTGGCAGATATTTGATGCTTTTATTTAAGGGAGTCTCACCCAACAATATCCTAGCAGTAACATTTACTAACAAAGCAGCTAATGAAATGAAAGAGAGGATTATTAAATACCTCCAAAACCTACCCAATGAAACTACTTTATTAGAAGTAATTTCCAAAGAGCTAAATGTCCCCATAGAGACTCTTATCAATCAAAAAAATCGTCTTTTGCATACTTTCCTCACCACCAACACCCATATATTAACAATCGATTCATTTCTAAGTCGGATTTTGCGTAGATTTAGTTGGTATGTCTCTTTTAGATATGATTTTGATATTGCTCAAGAAGATAGACTTGTGGTTATTAATGAGTTTTTAAACAGCTTAAATGAGCATGAATTTGAAGATTTGGTTAGTTTATCCAAAAGAGAGCTTTTGATGCAACACTCTTTATGGGATTTGTTTGAGTTACTGTATCACAAAGACAAAGAATTACCGACTTTATCGTTTCATGCGTATCCTATGGATATTAATAAAGCCCAAGAATCATTTAACAGATTAAAAACATATATTTTATCATCCAACATTGCTAGCAAAAGTGCCAAAAAATATATAGACATACCGTTTGATGAGGTGGTGTATGCTACATGGTTTGCTAAGGATTCTTTATCTCAATATCGATATTTTGCAAAGATATATCAAAGCTGGATGGATGATGAATTAGCAGTGCTTAAAGAATATTTCAAAAATTATTTTCGCAATAGAGAGGCTGTGTTTTTAAACAAGTTGTTTTCTTTATACCAAGATTATAAGGCTTATAAGCTCGCATACAAAAAAGCCAATAATTTACTTGATTTTAAAGATATCGAACATTTGGTATATGAGCTTTTTGAAAAAGAACAAAAAGAATTTATCTATTTTAGGCTTGATGCTAGGATAGAGCATATTTTGATTGATGAATTTCAAGATACCACAGTGACTCAATGGAAGATTTTTGAGCCGTTGGTTATGGAAATCGCAAGTGGAGTAGGGGTGAAGGAGTTTCGAAGTTTCTTTTATGTAGGAGATATCAAACAATCAATTTATCGATTTAGAGGAGGACAAAAGGAACTTTTTGATTATGTGTATCGTAAGCTCAAACCTTTTGGCATGCAAAAAAAACAACTCCAATACAACTATCGCTCCAAAAGGGCGATTGTAGATTTTGTAAATCGGAGATTTAATCTTTCACAAATCGCTACTAAAGAGGGTGGTTATGTGGAAATTAGTCAAAATGATGATTTGTTACAAGAGTTATATACCAAATTACAATTTCTACTAAATAGCAATGTCGCACCCAAAGATATAGCGATTTTAGTATGGCAAAATAAGGATGTTTTAAAAGTAGCCAATTTTATCAAAGAGCAATTCAATCTCGATGTTGTCACATCTACTAGTGCTAAGGTGATTAATCAACATTTTGCTTTAGCAGTGATTAATTTGATGAAATATCTACATACCGGTAGTAAAATCAATAAATTCAATTTCCTATCTCTAATTGGCCAGAAATATAGTGAAGATGAGATACACATCAAGCTACAAAAACCATCCAAGATGATAATGGAAATTGTAAGACGGTATGGTTTGGTGGATGATTCTACCTTGCAACTATACCAACATAGCACAAAGTATGATACTTTAGTGGATTTTGTGCATGATATTGATAATTATGATAGCGAATTGCCAAGGGGGAAATTAGAAGGTATTGAAGTGCTTACTGTGCACAAAAGCAAAGGGCTGGAATTTGAAAATGTGATTGTATTGGATAATTTTAGTCGCAATGCCAAAAGCGATGATTTGATTTTTCACTATGAATCGATAGAGTTAAAAGATATCAAAATCAATTTTCAAAAAAGGGAATTAGTCGATAAAGACTTTGCGGCTATCAAACATCAAGAACAACAACTCAAACAAGAAGACGCTAAAAACAGCGAATATGTGGCTTTTACTAGGGCTATTAATTCTTTATTTATTATTAAACGTTCCAAATCTCGATTTGAGATCCAAGAAGGGGTATATGGTGTATTTCAAAATACCTCTTGTGCTTTGGAAGCTCCTAAAAGTGATATCTTTAATCTCCCCCTTCAAAATTATGGAAAGCAAGATTATCAACCACTACAAAAACAATATACTCCGGATGACTATGAGGCTATTTATTTGGGACTAGCTACACATTATGCTTTTGAATGTGAGGATTATGATGCGGTTTTAAATAAGTATGGCGATGTTACCGATGTGTCAAAGGCTTTTGAGATGTATCAAAATGCCAAACATTTCCTCCAAGCCGACTTATTAAAAGAGATTCCATTTATCTATGAAGATAACATAGGTAGAATCGATGCTCTAAAACAATATGATGATTATATTGAAATCATAGACTACAAAACAGTCACACCCACAAACAAAGCTCAATATCTACCCCAGCTAAAAAGATACAAAGAAGCCATAGAAGCAATCTGCCATAAACCGGTAAAGGCATACATTTTCTATCTTGATACTCAAACTAAAGAGTTGGTTATTGATATTACATAAATAGTTCATATAAAGAAGTTTTAGTCATATACACTAAAATTTTTTAAAATTTTTCGTAAAAACTCTTGACAAATGTGATTTTTTTGTATATAATTTCGCTGTCAGTCAAAGATAAAGAGTGACAAATGAAGAAAAATATAATTTTGGAGAATTTAATTCAGATATATCTAGGCAAATTAAACCCAGTTAGTTCAGCGGAGCTAAAACGTGAATCCGATTTACCGTTTTCACCTTCGACTATAAGAAATTATTTACAACAACTAGAACAAGAAGGTTTGGTAATTAGAGTTCACATAAGTAGCGGCAGTATCCCGTCTAAAAAAGCTCTGAGGGAGTATTGGCATAAATATTTGCATATCAATGTCAATACTTCTAAAAGTTTGCTTGAAAAAGTAGCAAAAGAATTGGATGTATTTATTAGTATCAAAAAAAATTATCCAAATAAATTAACAAACGTATTGCACGCAAATACTAAGTATATCGTGCTTGAGTTTGCTAATAAGCAAGTTTTGTTACCTTATAGTCCACGGCTTTATAAGCTTTGTCAAGATCTAATCAACCACGACTACCAAGAGGTAAAAAAGCTTTGCCAAGCGGATGGTTGTTTTGAGTCGATGGAGAAAATAGAGAACTTCAACAAAGAGTTTTTGTATAAGAATTACAAAAATCTAAACGTTGAAATGCTAATTGATAAAAGGATTTTTGATATTTTTCAATCCTCTTTATCATTTAGAGATGATTATGTAGCCTATAGGACTGTAGGTAGGGTAGATGGTAGAGATAGTGACTTTGTATTAGTAGGAAATATATACACCAATTATCACATACTAATACAAAGTCTATCCAAAAAGGAGGAGTTATGAAAAAGCACAAGCACCAAAAAGACCACAAACACAAAGAGAAAAATTCTTCACCGCAAGAGATGCAAGAGACACAAGAAGTGCAAGAAACACAAATACAAGAGAAGGTTGAAGAATTGGAACAAAGATTAGAACAAGCCTTAAGAGCTTATGCGGCTTGTGAAAATGATAAAAAAATCATAGAAAAACAAAAAGTTCAAGCGATAGATTATGCGATAGAGAAGTTTGTTAAGGATATGTTACCGATAATCGATACGCTTGAATTAGCACTTAAAAATATCAAGCACAAAGATGATGAGTGTGCAAAAGACTTGGTAGAGGGAGTTGAATTGACTCTCAAAAAAATGGTAGATACATTTAAAAATCATGGAATTGAAGCCGTGGAGCATGATGAGTTTGATCCTAATTTCCACCAAGCGGTTCAACAAGTGCCTTCTAGTGAGCACGAAGATGGAGATATAGTGGAAATATATCAAAAAGGATACAAACTAAAAGACAGATTGATTAGACCAAGTATGGTGACAATCTGTAAAAATAACTAAAAGCCCAGACATTAAATTATGGAAATAAATTAAAAGTAAGGAGAGTAAAATGGCAAAAGTAATAGGAATAGATTTAGGAACAACAAATAGCTGTGTAGCTTATTATGATGGAAAAGAAGCGAAAGTTATCGCAAATAAAGAAGGAAGAAATACTACTCCAAGTGTAGTAGCATTTACTGATAAAGGTGAAATTTTAGTAGGTGAGCCTGCTAAAAGACAAGCAATTA
>JAADDX010000046.1 GCA_013153685.1 Campylobacterota bacterium
ATTACTAGACATGCTAAACAACTCAAAGCCAAATTAGGACTTGAGCTTATCAAAGGGGATACGATCACCACCAAAAATGCCAAATTACAAATCACTCTCAACAATCATACGGTTATTACAACAAATCAAGATTGTTTATTTCGTATCTCTTTAGATCAGATTAATCTCTCAAAAGGTGATATCAAAGTTATCACAACCAGTAATAATTTTATAATTCATACCAAAAATAGTATCATCAAACCACATAATGCGATTGTAATTGCTAATGTGGATAATCAACATACCAATATCATTGCTTTAGATGGTAAAGTGCAATTACAAACTCAAAACAATCAATTTAATCTACCACAAGGTCAAAATGCCATTATTACCAATAACAATATCCAACTTCCATCATCTATTCCCACAATCAATATAAATGACATCAGTAGCAGTGTAGTAGAATTATCGAGTTTGTTATCACAAAGTATACATACCACCACCAAAGTAACTACCCTTGATACGCAAGCTTCACAAGTTTCAAAGCAATTACCATTACAGCCACTTCCAACACCTTCCACCACCCCATTAACACCCGACCCTACTGATATGACAACCAGCACGATCCCAATGCCTCAAACCCCAACCCAATCTATGCCAAGTAACGATATGGACACTTCATCTTTAGGGGATTTAGATACCAATATCAACACAGATATGACACCCCAAGTAGACATGAATACAGCAAGCACAGATACAAACATGGATAATCCCCCTACAAGTGTTACCCCAGAAGTGAGTAGCACCACTACTACTTCATCAACACAATCCAATATAACATCCACTACATCTACCACAAGTAGTATGAGTGTAAACAAATTTTAAAGGATACAACATGAGATTATCAATAGGAATGTTACCACTAAAAAGTACTGCAGATGTAATCTTGCATCCAGTAAAATACAAAGATTCAATTACATACGAACCTTTAGCAGAAGAGGCAGTAATAGCCCTTATTGCCAAATATCTTACATACGACAAAGTAGACTCTAAAACTAGAGAGTTTTTTGATGAGATGGATGATGGATATTTATTTAGTGAGAGTAATTTTGATGAGTTTGATTTAGACACCATCAAATCTCAATTAGATAGCACAAATGAATTAATCCTGGGTAAAGATATCTTTCTTCATCCCAAAAAAGATAATATTCTCAAATTAGCAAATTTACTCAAATTGGCTGGATTTGAAGTGCATGATGGTATTGATGATACGGATTTTGAAGAGATAGATGAGTTAGATACGTTTGATGGATCGATCGTGTATTGTTGTGATGGAGATGATGATGTGTTATTGATTAGTAATCAATTCAAAATAGCCAATAAAATTACATCAGATGAAGTGATAGTGCAATTACGCAATACCTCATTAACTAAAAAAATCAAAATAGATGATGATTTAAAAGGGGTATTTGGTATTATTTACGAAGCTGCTGTCGCATATCCGTTTGAGCGTGTCACAATTACAAATAAATAAGGTTGCCATTGAAAAAACTAATCATTTTTCTTTTTTTTATGCAATTATTTGGACTGGAAATAGTTGTCGATACTACCAATGATTATTCGGTATTAACCATGATAGACAAGCACAAATTTATGTGCAAACAAAAAGATGCCCACACTTATATATGCAAATTTTTTACCTTACCATCAACTCCAGTGTTTTCTACAAACACACTGGACTTTACGTTTGTTCCGTTTTTTCAAAAAAACAATTTTTATCTCAAAATAGGTGTCAAAAATCATTCCCAAATGCGAGCATTTGCTAAAAATCTGTATGAAGGGTATAATAAACATCTCAAAAAATTACAAATTGCCAAAAAATGGGTCATTATCTCTTATAAAACCAAAAAATTGCCGTTTATCAACACCAAGCCCATCAAAGGTTTGAAATTCCCCATCCAAATCGATAATGAATTTTATCTCAAAGCGATAGACTCCAATGGAAATCCTATTGATTACGATACGCAAACAGGTGATGTGATTGAGTATTTTAGGCTTTTGAGGTTATTTAATAAAAATGCGTTATCAATTGATAGAATTGATGATTTCATTCATGCATACCCCAAATCTATCTTTGTGCCGGATGTCTTGTATCTCAAAATTAAACTCCTAGACCAAAACGACCAAACTGATGAATGTATTAAGCTAGCTAGTGAGTGGATTAAGAAATATTCGGTTAATGAACATTTGCCAGAAGTGTTGTTAATATTGGCGAAAAATTATGCCAACGAAGGGATGATAGAGGATGCGACTTACGTGTATGAGAGATTGTTTACCCAATATCAAGATTCCAAATATGCGTATGAAGGGATGATTTATTTGGCTGATGAATTATATAGTGCTGGTGATAATAAGAGAGCATTTGAGTTATATAAACAAGCATTTAGCAATACAAAAGATGTCGAAGTAGCCTCACTTGCAGCCAGCAGAATAGCCCAAAGATATCTTGACCAAGGTAACATTAAAGAATCGATTAAATACTATAGCAAACTATTTGAAGCAAACAAAGATTTCTTGCTAAAAGATATCCAACATGCCTATGAATTAGCCAACCAACTAGCCCAACACAAAGCGTACAAATTAGCTATTAAAATAGGTGCTGCATTGTTGGAGAAATTAAAACCGGATAATGATTTGTATGAGCCTTTGTTATATAGATTAGCTAGCTGGACTTATACCCAACACGATATCAAAGCCACTCAAAAATACGTAGATTTGTATCTCAAAAAATTTCCATACGGTGATTTCCTAGAGCAAATCAAAGCCTTAAAAGATAAGATTTTGTTTCAGATTGATGATGCCAACGCGACTATTATGCTACAAAGATACGATACTATTCTTAAAAAATACGACGGTGATATCGCCAAAAAGGCTCTCCAAAAGAAAATAAATTTATTATTCAAACTCCACAGATACAAAGATATTCTCCAAATAGCCAAAAAAACCCCGGATATTAATAAGACTATAGTCGTTACAAGTGCCAAAGATATCGTGATTCATGATCTCAAGACGCATAATTGTACAGAAGCAATCAACTATTATAAAGAATACAATATTACCCTAGAGCGTAAATTTGATGATTCGTTGTATCATTGTGCATACAAAGTAAGGGCTTTTGATATCGCATCTGTTGTGTGCAATCACTATTTACTAGATCCAGATGACAAAGTAGTCCTAAAATGGCTCAAAAACAAAGCCTACATTTACCAAGCCCAAAATAACTATGAAAAATTAGCTCTTATTATAGATGATATCTGCTCATTACAAAAGAGTAATTGTTATGATTGGAGATACAAACAATTTTTTGCGTATTATCATCTTAACAAACCAAAAGAATTTCTAGCCCTTGCAGCTAAATTATCCAAAATAGACAATATCAAAAATATCGATATTTTTACCAAAGTAGTCTTATATGCAATTTCCACTAAAAATACTCTCTTAGAATACACGTATGCCAAAAAGATATTATCTTTAGAACAAAAATACCATACCTATATCCAATCACCATTTATCGATTTTGCATTTGTAAATGCGGCTAAAAAACTAAAAAAACCAAAAGAAGCCATCAAAGTCTTGCAGCATTTAGTGACTTTGGATATACCGCAAGAAGCAAAAGCACGTGCGTATTATATGTTGGCATCGCTTACTGCTGATATCAAATATCTAAAGCAATGTATAAAACTCAAAAAATCAAAAACATGGATGCCGTTGTGCAAAGAAGCATTGGAGGTATACAAATGAAAAAAGCAGTCGCAATGAAATACAAAGCATACGAAGATGCTGCACCTAAGGTAATTGCCAAAGGTGAAGGGCACATTGCTCAAAAGATTATCCAAAAAGCACAAGAATATGACATTTCCATATTTCAAAATCCGGAATTAACCAACATGTTGATGGATGTAGAAGTCAATGATAATATCCCCCCAGAACTATACAAAGCCGTAGTTGAAGTGTTTGTATGGTTACATCAAGTTCAAGATAAAGCCAAATTAAGCCAATAAACAAAAGGAACTATTATGAAAGCAGTATTTTTAGATGCTCTGACATTAGGAAATATAGATTTACAAAGATTTGATGATATAGTTGATACGACAATCTATCCTACAACTTCCAAAGATCAAGTAATAGCACGCCTTTGCGATGCCGATATCGCTCTAACTAACAAAGTAATAATCGATAAAGAGGTGATAGATAACACTAATCTAAAAATGATACAAGTATTAGCAACTGGTATGAATAACATCGATGTGGCTTATGCCGAGTCTAAAAACATTGTCGTTAAAAACGTCTGTGGTTATTCTACCAATAGTGTGGCACAGCTTACGTTTGCGATGGTATTGAGTTTGTTAAACAAATTACCATATTACGATAAATATACCAAGACAGAATACTCAAAAAGTGATATTTTTACTCATATTATAGATTTTCATGAACTATACAACAAAAAATGGGGAATTATTGGATTAGGAAATATTGGACAAAGGGTAGCTAGTATTGCCCAATCATTCGGATGTGATGTGTTGTATTATTCCACATCATCACAAAACAATAATCCCAACTTCACACGCACTACACTTCATGAAGTCTTAGAGTGCGATATTATCTCTATTCATGCACCACTTAATAAAAATACCCACAATCTCATAAACAAAGATAACCTACATCTTATCAAAAAAGATGCGATTTTGATAAATGTGGGAAGAGGCGGTATTGTAAATGAGCAAGATTTAGCAGATGTGATAGATAAGCAAGGATTTTATGCCGGATTTGATGTATTTAGCCAAGAGCCTATCGATCCTACAAATCCTCTTTTGCATGTGAAGAATGTGATACTTACTCCGCACATCGCATGGGCTAGCATTCAAGCCCGCGAAAAACTAATCACGTTAGCCTACAATCAAGTCAAAGAATTTGTTGAAAATTACAACTTATCATAATGCTTGTTTTTTAAGTTTATTTTTGATATAATACCCAAATTAAAATATTCACATTTGAATTTTGCTCAAGATTAATCGATATGGCAAAAGAAAAGGAGATAAAATGGCATTCATCAAAAAAGGTAGTTCAAGTAGTAGCAGTGATATTTCCACACCCACATTATCAAAATCAAAAAAATCAGCACCGTCTGTATCACAAAGACAAAAAAGAACGTTAGCTAAACAGCAACAAATCAGCGAAAGCTTAGCGAGAATAGCAAGCGACATCCTCTCTAAAGCAGAGGAGGGCGTAAGTGCTATTGAAGAGTTAAAAAGTGCAATGGAACAAATAGCAGCAGCGAGCGAGCAAAATGCGGGAGCTGCAGAAGAGAGCTTAGCAGCCGTAAGACAAATCACTAAAACAACAGAAGATACGATAGAACAAGCAAAAGATTCAATCACTCAAACCACCTCTGTATTAGATGAAGTAGAAGCAACAGCAGGTAGAGTAAATGATACTTCACTTAGATTAGAACACGGTTTTAAAACCTCACAAGAATTAGTAGAAAAATCAAAAGACCTCAAAAAAGCCAGTGAAAATATCGGTGAAGCGGTGGGAATTATTGCAAAAGTAGCGGATCAGACTAATTTACTTGCTTTAAATGCGGCAATTGAAGCTGCAAGAGCCAAAGAACACGGAAAGGGTTTTGCTGTAGTTGCAGGAGAGACTAGAGGGTTGGCAGCTATTTCTGCTGAGAATGCAGAAGCAACAAGAGAAGTAGTAACCAAAATCCAAGAATCAATTGATAAAGTAGAAAATAATATTCAAGAAGTAGGAGATCTAGTTCAAAACAGCTTTGTCTTAGCAAAAGATGCTTCAAACGAAAGCACGGTTATTGTAAATGATGGTAAGCAAATTATCGAAAAGATCCAATATCTTAGCAGAACATTATCTAAAATTATGACCAAAATCGAAGATATGCAAAGAAGTAGTGAGTTAATCGCTTCAGCTGCTGAACAGCAAGCAAGTGCTGTAAACCAAGCTACTACTGCTATTAATGAACAAGCCGCGGCGTTAGCACAAACTGGTGAAGTAGCCCAAACTATCGATAATCTAGCATATGATCTTAAAAATTCTACAGATGTTCAAAAAGATGCAGAAGAGATAGCTAGCATGTCTGAGGAATTGGCAAGTGCGGTAGAAGAGATCCTAAGAAATATGACAGAGATTACTACTGCTCTAGGTGAGATAGAAAAAGCGGCAGAGACCGCAAATGCTGATGCTATCAAAAACGTAGAAGCCGGTAGAGAATCATTAGAGGTGATTGAAGAGGCAACAAACATAATTAGAGATATCCAATCAATCATTGAAGAAGTAGCGAAAAAAATCAAAAACGTAAGTGAAACGTTATCAAAATTATCAACCCTTACAGCAGATGCTGTGGATTTGGGTAAAGTTACTACATCAGAGATGGCAGAGGTGGAAAAATGGCTCAAAAATGTAGTAAAAATCCTTAGAACTATAGAAAATACTATTATCCAAACTACGATGTTAGCCGTAAGCGGTAGTATCGAAGCGGCTAGAGCTGGGGAATTTGGTAAAGGATTTGCGGTAGTGAGTAGTGATATTAGAAATCTAGCTCAAGAAGCAGGAGCAAATCTTGATAAAATCAACGATATTTTAGAAAGTTTAGAATCTGAAGCTAGATATATCAGCCATGAATGGGATATTTTTGTAGGGGTGCAAAATACTGAGACTACAAATATTTCCGCATTATCTACAAAGGTAGAAGAATTATTCAACGATATGGAAAATGTATTAAAGGTATTGGGAGAAATTCTAGTAGCAAGTGAAGGAAGTATGAAAGCACTAGATGAAGCGTTGCTTGGAGCAGAACAAATCCAACAAGCTGCAGAACAATCACAAAACAATGCTCAAGAAAGTAGAGGAGCTGCTGAGCTTATCAAAACTACAGTATCTGCAATGGGAGAATTGGTAGAGGAATTAGCAGTATTGGCTGATGAGTTGCAATAAAGGGTAGAGTATGAATAAAATAGATACTATCCTTGCAATTAGATTGGGCGATGAGTATTATGGAATAGATAGCGATAATATATCGCAGGTCCTAAGAGTGCCTGCTATCACTCCTATTCCTCTTACTGCCGATAGCCTAAATGGGGTTGTAGTCTTAAATGGTAAAATAATTCCTGTTATAGATATGAAACAAGTGCTTGATATCGGTAAAGTGCAGATTAATTCCCAAGAGAGTAGAATTATCACAATTCATGTAAATTCAGAAGAAATTGCGATATTAGTGGATGAAGTAATCGATGCTGTTAATGTGGATGATAAAAATTACGAAGAAAACACAGCGGATGATAATTTCATCATAGGTTTTTACAAGCATGAAGAAAATTTGATACAGATTGTTGAGCCAAAAGAAATCATTGCAGACGATATCGTAGAGACATTCGCACCAGCAGAGATAGAGTTGCTAGCGGATGACCGAGATAAGCAAGAATTGTCATCTGTAAATACAAACAGATATCTTTTCTTCAAGGCAAATAGTGAGTTTTTTGCGGTGGATATAGAGCTTGTGGCTGAGTTGATTTTTGTACCAAATGAGATCACAGCTATTGCCGGTATGAATAAGGCTAGTTTGGGTGCTATTACACTAAGAGAAGAAGTGATAGAAGTATTTGATTTTAATATGTTGTTTGGATTTGAGAGAGTTGATTTGTCATTACCTACTGCAAGGATTTTGATCCTTAGAGATGAAGGTAAAAAATTGGCTTTTTGTGTGGAGTATGTCGAAGAGATCAAAGATATCGATACTTCTAAGATAGAGTCATCATCTGTAGATGAGGAAAATAGGATAGAAGCACTATACAAAGACACAAACAATATTGTATCTATCGTAAGCAAAATGTTTGTAAAAGAATTAATTGATAAATATTCTGTAGCACAAGATGAGAAGTCTCATGCGATAGAAGATGGGAGTGAAGATATGAGAGAATTAGCCGTATTTGGAATAGGTCAAGAAGAATTTGCTTTTGATATTGAAAATGTACAAGAAATTATCACATACCAAGAAGTAACACCAGTACCAGATAGTAATGAATTTATCAAAGGTGTAATCAATCTAAGAGGGGCTATCATCGCTGTAGTAGATTTACCTAAAAAACTAGGATTCGAATCACAAATCACAGATAAAAGCAAGATTATCGTATGCACATGGGAAGGTGAGAAAGTAGGATTTTTGGTGGATGATGTAAATGATATTATGTTTATTGAAGAACAATTTGTAGCATACTCAAAAAGCCATGATTCATTAACAAAGGCTACTATCTCTTTAGAAAACGGTAAGAGAGTGATACTTGAATTAAGAATAGACAAAATCGTAGATATCGAGGAATTACAAAATATCAAAAAAGAAGATGTATAAAGGAATAAAATGAAAATCAGATACAAAGCATTAACGTATGAAGATGTTTTATTAGTCCCAAAACATTCGACTGTTTTGCCAAAAGAGGTAGATGTGAGTACAAATCTTACTAAAAACATCAAGCTAAATATCCCTCTTATGTCTGCTGCTATGGATACGGTAACGGAACATAAAGCAGCTATCACAATGGCAAGACTCGGTGGAATTGGGGTAATCCACAAAAATATGGATATTGCTTCGCAAGCCAAAGAGGTGCAAAGAGTTAAGAAATCTACATCTGGAATGATTACAGATCCTCTTAAAATTACAGCGGATAGACCTATTATAGAGGCAGTGGAAATTATGGATACGTTTCATATCTCAGGTGTGCCGGTAGTGGATGAACATAACAAACTAATAGGAATTCTTACAAATAGAGATTTGCGATTTGAAAAAAACCTCAACAAACCGGTAAAAAGCCTTATGACTCCATTTGAGAAATTGATCACCGCTAGAGACGGTATCAATCTAGATGAAGCGGAAGAAATTTTACATCAAAACAAAATAGAAAAATTACCTATTATCGATGAAGATGGTTATTTAAAAGGCTTAATTACTATCAAAGATATCAAGAAAAAGAGAGAATTTCCACATGCAGCAAAAGATGATTTTGGTAGATTAAGAGTCGCTGCTGCAATAGGTGTCGGTAATGGTATTCAAAGAGCTCAAGCTTTGATTGAAGCGGGTGTTGATGTGCTTGTCTTGGATTCTGCACATGGACATTCACAAGGTATTATTGATTTGGTAAGAGAGATTAAGGAACGCTTTGTAATTGATGTAATTGCCGGAAATGTAGCCACTAAAGAAGCAACTAGAGATTTGATAGAAGCTGGGGCTGATGCTGTTAAAGTAGGTATTGGACCGGGTAGTATATGTACTACAAGGATCGTAGCTGGTGTTGGTGTACCTCAGATTAGTGCAGTAGATGAGTGTGCAAATGAAGCTGCAAAATACGGTGTGCCCGTGATTGCAGATGGAGGTATCAAATACTCAGGTGAAGTGGCAAAAGCACTTGCTGCTGGTGCAAGTGTAGTGATGCTTGGAAGTATGCTTGCAGGGACTGAAGAAGCCCCAGGAGAGAAAATTATGTATCAAGGTAGACAATACAAAGCATACAGAGGTATGGGAAGTATCGGTGCTATGCAAAAAGGAAGTAACGATAGATATTTCCAAGAAGGAACCGCAGCCGATAAGCTTGTGCCAGAAGGGATTGAAGGAATGGTGCCTTTTAGAGGCAGTATTGTAGATGTGGTTCATCAGATTATTGGAGGTTTAAGAGCTTCGATGGGATATGTAGGTGGAGAAAACATTAAAGCCTTTCAAGATAGAGCGGAGTTTGTGGAAATTACTAGTGCAGGACTCAAAGAAAGTCACGTGCATGATGTAACTATCACCAAAGAAGCCCCAAATTATCATCAATAACCCACCTTCACCTTATTAGGTGAGGTGATATAACTCCCTAAATTCGTTGCATGCTTGCATCAGTTCTTCTTGATTACCGTTACAAACAATTTCCCCATGTTTAAATACTAGTATTTTATCGCTATTTTGAATAGTATTTAATCTATGTGCGATAACAAAGATAATTAATTCTTGTGAGAGGTTATGAATCGTTTGCATAATCTTAGCTTCGCTTTGATTATCCAATGCACTCGTTGCTTCATCCAATATCAAGACACTTGGATTTAGATACAATGCTCTTGCAATAGCTATTCTTTGGCGTTGTCCACCACTAAGATTATTTCCGTTTTCACTCAACTTCGTCCAAATCCCATCTTCTAAATTTTCTACAAATTCGAGTAAATTTGCTTTTTTTAGAGCTTCTTTAACTCTCTCTTCATCAATTTCCTTAGCGTACGCAATATTAGCAGCAATTGTATCGTTAAAAATATACACTCTTTGTGTAACTACTGCGATATTTTTTCTAATAGATAGCAAATCGATATCTTGGATATTGATATTATTCAACAAAATCTCCCCCCCACTAGGATTATAAAACCTAAGTATCAAATTCACCACAGAGCTTTTACCCCCACCGCTATCACCGACAAGTCCGATAATTTCCCCTTTGTGAGCTTCGAAATTGATGTTTTTTAGTACTTGTTTATTTCCGTAGTGAAGAGATACGTTGTGAAACTTAATATTATTAATGCGATCTAGTTTAACATTTCCGTATGTGATTGATGGTTGAATGGCTTTTAGTTGGAGGATTCTCTCATGTGCGGCAATTGCATGTTGAAATTGATTAATGATTTGTGAGATACGTCTAATTGGATCTGTAAGCATAAACAATGCTGTCATAAAAGAAAAAAATGTCCCAACAGTCAAATCCCCATTAATTACCTCTCTACCACCCACAAAGATAACTAAAGCCGCAGCAGATGCCGAAAATGTCTGCATAATAGGGCTTAGTAAATTGTGGTTAATAATACCTTTTAGGTTGATTTTAAAAAAGTCAAAATTGTGTTTTTTGAATTTCTCCAGCTCATATTGTTCGCTATTGTAAGACTTAATCCCCTCTATATTGGTAAAAATCTCACTCAAATGTGCGTTAATATCGCTATTTTTTTCTTGTGTTTTGTGCGAGATTTTTTTCATTTTTTTAGTGAGGATAGCTACTGGATATATTACGATAGGTATGACAATTAGTGCAAAAAACGCAAGTTTGGGGCTTTGGTATATAACTACCCCTAATAATCCAATTGCGGTGAGAGTTTCTTTGATGAGTGATGATAGCTGGATTGAGACAGCATTTCTAATCCTATCTATATCGTTGATTAGTCTACTCATCAATTCCCCACTATGAATCTTATAGAAAAACTCCAAGTCCAATTTTAATATATGTTCCAACAAATCGTCTCTGATTTTTCTGATTATATCCAAACCTATATAGCCCATATAATAGCTCTCTATAAAACTCCCAAGTCCTTTTAGGAAATATGCCAAAATCACAAAAAAAGGTAAAATATACAACATTCGCTCGTTATGTTCTATAAATATTTTATCCAAAACTGGCTTGATAAGATAAGCAGTCGCACTACTTGCTACACTAACCATCACCATCCCGATAAAAGCGAAAAAGAATTGTTTTTTGTAATTTTTGTAATATTTAGCGTAATATTTGATAAAATCTTTCATACTCATCCTTATATCATATCTTTAATTTCTGGTATTAGTTTTTTATACAGCCACACCGCACTCATTCCACTTATTATCACAATTGCAATAGAAGTATAATTGAAGGTGATTTTCGAATACAAAAATAATTCTTGCATTGGTTCAATAAAATAATAAAAAGGATTAAGAGTGATTAAAATAGGGTATTTGTGTGCGATTAAGTCTTTGAGATAGATAATAGGA
>JAADDX010000049.1 GCA_013153685.1 Campylobacterota bacterium
CCATAATTGCAATATTACGTTAATAATCTCTCTTAAATCCCTAAAAAACGGAGTAAACAAAGATAAAATCACACCCAAAAAAAACGCAAAAAACATCACCATTAGCATATAAACTGGCAATACTACAAATTCTATCCCCACATGATGATTCACCACCACCAAAAACAATACCCCAAATATCATCCCTATAATATACACAATAAACTCACTAATTACGATACTAATATAATACACATACATTGGAATGCTGATTTTTTTGAGGATGTTTGCTTTTTCAAAAATCGCATTACTAAGCCGCAAAACAGTTGTAGAAAAAAAGTTCCAACTCAACAATCCAGGAATAAGGTAAATACTATAAGAATATTCGCTATTAATAACATTAAGCTTCATTTTCATAAAGTCGGAGAAAATAACGGTATAAATAACAATTGTTACAAAAGGGGAGATAACCAGCCACAAATGCCCAAAACTTGTGCCGGCATATCGCTCTTTTAGATCTCTTTTGGCAAATTCGAAACTTAATTTTAAATTATTCATCTCTTTTATAATCATCCTCTATTCTAATAATATCATCCTCTTTTGTATATTCGCCTACTTGCACTTCAATAAGCACTACTGGAATTTTGCCAGGGTTGCTTAGGCGATGCTCCTCACCCGCTTTGATATAAGTAGATTCGTTTGGTCTAACCAGATACGATTTTTGTCCTACTTGCACCTCTGCAGTACCGCTTACTACTATCCAATGCTCGCTTCTGTGGAAATGTTTTTGTAGTGAGAGCCTTTGGTTGGGTTTGACTATAATTCTTTTGATTTTGTATCCGTTTTTATCGATTAGCGTCTCAAAGCTCCCCCATGGTCTATACACGGTAGTATGCGTGGTTAGTAGCTCTTTGTGTTGTTGTTTGAGCTTCTCTACTATCTGTTTGACATTTTGAGTCTGCCCTTTTTTGGCGATAAGTAACGCATCTGCGGTATCTATTACTATTAGATCCTCAATCCCAATTCCGGCTATTAGTTTGTTATCTTCTAAAGAGTAATAAAAGTTATTTTGACTATTTATCTCAATCCCTTCTTTTGTTGGGATCTCCTTTGTTAGACTATCAAAGCTTCCTACATCGTTCCATCCAAACATAGCCGGTATCATTTTGATTTTGGCACTTTTTTCCATTACCGCATAATCTATGCTAATATCCGGAATTGAGTGCATGTTTTTGATTCTGATTTGTTGTTGATTGATAGTTTGTTTTGAATTATAACTATTTAGAGCTTGCTTGTATACATTAGGAGAGTGTAATTTAAGCTCCTCCAAAAAGACCCCAGCTTTAAACATAAACATACCACTATTGAAGAAATATTTGGCTTGGTGTTTGTTAGCTTGGATATAATGTTTGGCTGTTTGGTAATCGGGCTTTTCATGAAATTTAACTACATCAAATCCTTGAGCTTCGATATACCCATATCCGGTATGAATCTCATCAGGAGTGATACCAAATGTCACTAGATATCCATCTTTTGCAAGTTCTTTTGCTTGTTGGATAGCTTCATGATATTTGGCATTATTGTGGATTAGGTGATCGCTAGGAGTGACAAATAAGATTTCGTCTTTGTCGCTATGAAATGCACTAAATGCAATAGCCGCAGCGGTATTTTTGGCTTCTTCTTCCAAAATAAATTCTGCTGTTTTATTGATGTTTAATTCTTCATATTGATCAAGAGCTATAAAATACTGTTCAATGTTTGATAAAATCATAAAGCTATCGCAAATATCCAAATTTCTTTTGATGGTAAGTTGAAATAGTGAAGTATTATCAAATAATTTTAAAAATTGTTTGGGAAGTAATTTCCTACTTAGTGGCCAAAGTCTCGTCCCGTTTCCCCCGCTCAAAATGACATTTTTCATCAAATCTCCTTTTTATATTACGGCGTAATTATAGCAAATTAATGTTATTTTCATAAATGTAGCCTCGAATTTTGGCTGGAATTTTTGCAATTCGCATCCGTTCTTTAAAATTTTTATCCATTACGACCTTGATATAAGGGGCAATAAAGATTTGAGTTTGATTACTATCTATAGCAAATTTCCCCCCAATCACCGTGTTAAAATCGGTTTTAATAATTTCATCTCGTTGAGCTTTGGTAAGTAAATAGCCCATTTGTTTGAGAATAAGGTCGACTTTTTTGATATCAATTTGTGGATGTTGTTTGGTAAAGTGGCATAATTGTCGGTGACATTTCCAATCTTTTGTAAATAACAACTCTTTATCCTCTTGTAGATACTCAAAGCTACGCTTTATCCCACTTTTGAATAAACGGATAAGTTCGTCGGCAAATTCATGCCGAAAGAAATTCCTTTTATATTTTGTATCAAAATTGCTATCATCAACAAAATATTTAATATTGTGTGCATGTAAGTATTCTAATATCTCCTCCTTACTCCACTCAATCAAGGGTCTATGGATAGTAAATAGTTTGTTTGATTCGGTTTTGGGCATAGCGATTAGCTCTTTTAGTCCTGCTCCTTTGGTAAGTTGCATCAAAAACCATTCTAGTTTGTCATTTAGCTGATGAGCTATATAAAGATGATCATAGCCGTATTGATGTGCTAAATCGTTGAAGAATTGATATCTGCATTTGCGTGCGTTTGCTTCAAAATTGCTATGAGTTAAGATACAATCTTTAATATGGATTTGTTTGTTGTATTTTTTAGCCAATTCTTTGGCGTATTGTATTTCCGCATCACTTTGAGATCGTGTGTGATAGTTGACAATAGCAATATCAAATTCAATCCCTCTCTCCATCAATACAAAAAACAAAGCACTACTATCAACTCCAGCTGAGAAAGCTAGTAAATTTTTGCCCATACATCACCTTCTTTTTGTAGAATTTTATCAAAAAAAGTGGAATTTTGTCTGGAAATAATTTTTTTTGATATAATTACCGAAAAAAACAAAGGACTTTATATGGAAGAGATCTTAAAAAAGGTATTATATCCAGGATTCAAAAAGAGTGTTGTTGATTTTGGATTTGTGAAAAGCGTAGATGAGAGTGATGATAAAAAAAGAGTAATAATTACATATGAAATCCCTTCAAGTGATGATGAAGTAGCACAAAAACTAAATGACGCTACGGTTGATGCTTTTAAAGCAGAAGGGATTGAAGCAAGTGTTAATATCATCCGTCCTAAGAAACAAAGAGAAACCTCAAGTAGAGGTGTTAATAAGATGCCTTTTGTCAAAAGTTTTGTGATGGTAAGTAGCGGAAAGGGTGGTGTAGGGAAGTCTACAACTACCGTGAATTTAGCTATTGCTATGGCTATGCAAGGTAAGAGAGTTGGGATTTTGGATGGAGATATCTATGGACCAAATATCGCCAGAATGCTTGGAAAACAAAATGAAAAACCGACAGTTATCAATGAAACAAAAGTAAAACCTTTTGAGAATTATGGTATCAAGTTTATTTCCATGGCAAATTTATTGCCAGATGGTCAAGCTTTGATGTGGAGAGGTGCTATGCTTGTAAAGGCGTTAGAGCAGTTTATGAGCGATGTTGAGTGGGGAGAATTGGATGTGCTTGTAATTGATATGCCTCCAGGGACTGGAGATGCTCAAATGACAATGGCACAACAAGTGCCAGTGACAGCTGGAGTTGCTGTAACTACTCCTCAAACAGTCGCTTTAGACGATGCTAGAAGAAGTATGAATATGTTTAAAAAGCTACATATTCCAATTGCTGGAGTTGTAGAAAATATGAGTGGATTTATCTGTCCTGAAAACAACAAAGAATACGATATATTTGGTAAAGGTGGTGCTGAGGTATTAGCTAAAGAATACGATACTCAAGTATTAGCTCAAATTCCAATCGAGATGGAAATTAGACAAGGTGGAGATGAGGGAAAACCTATTATGATAGCATATCCAAGTAGTCAAAGTAGCCAAAGATACCTAAAAGCTGCAGATAAATTAATATCTTTTATCGATAAAGTATTACAAGAAGATTTGGCTGGAAATGAGATGATTCAGCCTATCTATGGAGTAGGTTCTACCCCAAGTGCGTGTAGTATGAAAGGTTAAGATGAATTTACCAAAGTTTTATACTCATAAACTAAAAAACCAATTAGAAGTAGTGGCTATCCCTAGCAATAGGGGTAGTAACGTAATTAGTGTCAATATTATCTACAAAGTAGGTAGTAGAAATGAAATAATGGGAAAAAGCGGTATTGCTCATATGTTAGAACATATGAATTTCAAATCTACCAAAAACCTAAAAGAGGGTGAGTTTGATAAGATCGTCAAAAGTCTAGGCGGGGTTGATAATGCCTTTACAAGCTTTGATTATACCCAATATTACATCAAAACCGCAAAAGAGCACCTAGAGACGGATTTGTATCTATTTGCGGAAGTGATGCAAAATCTGAATTTAACTGATGAAGAATTCCAAAGAGAGAGACAAGTGGTATACGAAGAGAGGCTTTGGCGAACCGATAATTCACCGCTTGGGTATTTATATTTCCGCCTATTTAACAACGCCTTTTTATACCACCCTTATCACTGGACTCCAATAGGATTTAAAGAGGATATTTTAAATTGGGACATACGAGATATACGCCATTTCCACAAAACATTTTATCAGCCTAAAAATGCTGCTATTTTGGTCGTGGGGGATATCGATGCTCAAGAAGTATTTACACTTGCAAATAAGTATTTCGCACATATCAAAAATAAAGCAGCTATCCCCAAAGTTCACCAAAAAGAACCTTTGTTAGATGGAGATAAATATATCCATCTTCAAAAGGAGAGTGAAGTAGAGATGGTGGCTATTGCATATCAAATCCCTAATTTTGCTCATCCGCATAGCACTGCCTTATCGGCATTGGGTGAATTATTAACTAGTGGTAAAGATGCTATTTTAAACAAAAAGCTAATCTATCAAAAGCAATTAGCTAGCCAAATATACGCCTATCCTACCGATACAAAAGATGATGGATTGTTTGTAATAATCGCAATAGCCAACCCAGGTATCAAAGCCCAAATATTAGAAAAAGAAATCAAACACATCCTTAAAAATTACAAAGTTACTCAAAAAAACCTTACCAAACTCAAACTAAATACTAAAATGGATTTTATCACCTCTTTGCAAAGTAGTGATACTCTCTCTTATTTGTTTGGTAGTTATTTAGCAAAAGGAGATCTTACCCCTCTTATAGAATACGAAAATCGTATCAATCAGCTCACAACTCAAAATATCTTGGAGATGAAACAATACTTTACAAATAGTATCACTTTGTATTTAAAATCTCCCTCATAATTAATTTTTTTTCTTGTTTGGGCGATTGTGTGATATAATGATAGACACTATTTTTGCAAAGGATTGGTATGCGAAGTCTCAATACAATATATACTACCGATGATGAGTTGCAAGACTTTATTATCAGAAACAATTTGTATGAAAATGTTTTTGTTCAGATTTTTACTGGAGTTTTAAATAAAACGAAGATTTTAAATATCATAAATCTACTAAAACAAGCTATACCGGATGTTAAAATCATCGGCTCAAGCACTGATGGTGAGATTATCGACGGTATTGTAACCCAACATAAAATTGTTATCAATTTCAATATTTTCGAAAATACGGTAGTTGAGACTTTGTTGATAGAATCGGAGAGTGATAGCTTTGTGCTCGGAGAGAAGTTAGCCAAAACACTTTGTGATGAAAAGACGAAATTATTAATCACCTTTGCAGATGGATTACATGTAAATGGAGAAGATTTTATCAATGGGATAAACGCTGTTACCAATATCCCTATTGCAGGCGGACTTGCTGGTGATAATGCTTTATTTGAGGAGACTTTTGTATTTAATGAGCACTCTATTACTTCGTGCGGTTGTGTAGGAGCGGTCTTCAAAAGCGATGTATTGCGTCTTAATACGCAGTATGGGTTCAATTGGGAAGGTATCGGAAGGATGATGAAGGTTACCAAATCCCATAAAAACGTCGTATATGAGATAGATGGGCAAAGTCCAGTAGAGTTGTATCGCCACTATTTTGGTGATGAAATAGCTGACAATATCGTAAAAGTAGGGATAGAATTTCCACTCATTATCCAAAAAGACAACTTACAAATCGCACGGGCTGTAGTAGGGCAAAACGAAGATGGTAGTTTGATATTTGCAGGAAATGTCAATACCGGTGATGTGGTGCAGTTTGGGTATGGAAATATTGAGAGTATTTTACAAAAAGATAATTATTTGCTAGAAAATATCGCAAAGCATGATATAGAGAGTATTTTTATCTATTCATGTATGGCAAGGAGGCGGTTTTTGGCGGATAAAGTAGAATACGAAATCCAGCCTTTTAGTCATATTGCAAGTGTGAGCGGATTTTTCACGTATGGGGAGTTTTTTTCTTTTAATCGCAAAAACGTCTTTTTTAATCAAACCATGACAGTGCTTGTGTTAAGTGAAACAGAAGCTAAAAAAGAGTTCAAATATCATGTAAATTATCAATCAGATACTCAACTAGTCACTCTCAAAGCTCTTACAAATTTGGTGCATGTCACTACTGAGGAGCTTATGCAGTTTAATACACTACTAGAACAAAAAGTAAAAGAAAAAACAGTCCAACTCAAAGCCAAAAATAAAGAGCTTGAATATATGTATTATCACGATAATCTTACCGCTTTGCCTAATCGATATGCTCTAGATAGGGATTTGAAAAATTCTCAAATAACTTACGAAGCATTGCTAATAGATATCAAAGAATTCTCAAAAATTAATGACTTGTATGGTGAGTGTGTAGGGGATAATATTCTTAAGCATTTTGCCAATATTCTAAGAGGGTTGATTTTGGAGTATGAATACAAAATTTATAGAGTTGGGGCTGATCAGTTTATTATCGTGAATTTACACGATCAGACCAATAATCTCAGAGCAATTGCCCAAGATATCTTAAATATCATCAAAAGCCAACCGTTATCTATCAAGGTCAAAACTTCTTCACAAGATAAAATAGCGATTAATATAGATGTAAGAGTAGCGTATGTGCCAAAATGTAAAGATATCAAAGTGAAGCTTGATTTATCATTGAATTACGCTAAGAAAAACAATCTAGATTATATTGAGTATTCTCCACAACTCAAGCTAGAAGAAAAACTAGAAGAAGAATTACAAACTGTAAATAGAGTTAAGATGGCGTTAGAAGAAGATAGAATTATCCCAGTATTTCAAAAGATAGTAAAAAAAGATAGCACCTCTTATGAGTGTTTAGTAAGGATGAGAGAGGGAGATAAGCTCATCTCTCCGTTTTTCTTCCTAAAAGCGGTAGAACATACTAAGTATTATTTTGATATCACCAAGACAATGATAGAAAAATCGTTTAAAATATTTAGCCATAGAACAGAGACAATCTCTATTAACTTCTCTTATAAAGATTTAGAAAATCAGGAAATTGTAAATTTCCTCATAGAGAAAATCAAACACTACAACATGCAAAATAGAGTAATTATTGAGCTATTAGAGAGTGAGGCACTAAGAGACTTTAACGATATTGTCCGTTTTATAGAGAAAGTAAAACAATATGGCGTAAAGATAGCTATTGATGATTTTGGTAGTGGATATAGCAACTTTATATACTTAGCAAATATTAAGCCGGATTTTATCAAAATTGATGGTAGTCTTATCAAAAATATAGATCACAATCATGATTCGTTGATTATTACCAAACATATCAATGACTTTGCTAAAGAGCTAGGATGTAAGACGGTTGCTGAGTTTGTGCACAATCAAGAAGTGTATAATATCGTCAAAGATATGGGTGTAGATGGTATTCAAGGATATTTTATAGAAGAACCAAAAGAGATCGTAGGAGAGTAAAATGGTAAATAGTATCGATAGTAGCACACACGCTAGTATTTATGCTCATACATTTAATTCCCACTCACTCAACAATTTATCTCAACAAGACCAACAAAAAATCCAAGAACTATCAAGCATAGATACCAAAGTCAGAGCCCATGAGATGGCTCATCAAGCCGTAGGAGGGCAATTTGCCGCAGCTCCTAGCTATACTACAACCAAAGGTCCCGATGGCAAAGAATATGCCGTAGCAGGAGAGGTGCCTATTAAGATTGAAAAAGGAAATACCCCCAAAGAAACGATTGCCAATATGCAACAAATCAAAGCCGCAGCTTTAGCACCCTCAGATCCTAGTCCTCAAGATCTCAAAGTAGCCCAAACAGCTGATATGATTGCCGCTAAAGCCGCACAAGAACAACATAAACAAGATCAAAATGGGCAAGACCAAAATGGGCAAGACCAAAATCCCACTTCACAACAAACGATGGGTATAGATACATATGCTTAATGTTTTTATCACCGCTACTAATACAAACGTAGGCAAGACCTACTTGACTTTGCGACTTATACGGCATTTTTCACAGATGGGATACAAAACAGCCGCATTCAAGCCTATTGAGACCGGTGTTGTGAATGTGCCTCATGATGCACAACTTCTTTATAAGTGTATGTTGCAATATAATAATTTTGACTTAGAATTAGAAGATATCGTCCCAAATAGATTTGCTTTGCCAGCTGCACCGATTGTGGCAGGGGAGGTGGATTTTGCTAAGATTGATAAAGCATATAATAAGCTCAAATCTCAATGTGATATTTTGTTAATAGAGGGTGCTGGCGGGATTAAGGTGCCTATTAGCGATGATTTTTGTATGTTTGATTTTATTGAATATTTCAATGCCAAATCTATCCTTGTTGTGCAAAGCAAATTGGGTTGTATCAACGATTTGGAATTAAATCTTGCATATTTTACTCCGGATGTGTGGTGTGTGAATTTGTTTGATGATAGTTTTTATGAGATTAGCTACCCTTATCTGCAAAAAAAGTATAAAAATATCTTTGTAATTCAACAAGATTTGGATAAAATAGCAAAAAATATTTTGGAGTAACATATGGAAGAAGAAAAAATTAGGCTAGAGACCCATAAGGAAATCAATCAAGTATTTGCGGGGAAATTGATAGAACAAAAGGATCATTACGCAAAAGTAAAATTAGAAACTAGAGAGGAGATGGCGGTAGATTCTCATGGCTTGATTCATGGTGGTTTTTTGTTTAGTGCGGCTGATTTTTGTGCTATGGCTACCGTAAATCATCCAAACGTAGTGTTAGTTACGGCTAAGGTGAAGTTTTTGGTGCCGGCTAAAGTAGGAGATGTGGTGTATTTTGAGAGCGAAATGATATTTGATGATGACAAAAAACAAGAAATTTCCGTAATCGGTAGAGTAAACGGTATCAAGATTTTTGAGGGACTTTTTGGGACTGTGGTACTTAAAAAACACGTATTAAAAATGAAAATTACGGACTAATTATGGTATTACTTGGTAGTACGGGGAGTATAGGAGTTAATGCTTTAGCTATAGCACAACGTTTTGGATTAGAGATAGAGGCACTTGTAGCTGGATATAATGTCGAGTTGTTAAACCAACAAATATCGCAATTTCATCCGAAGTTTGTAGCAGTAGCCAATCAAGAAATTGCAAAGAAGGTTAATCATGATAATGTCTTAATTGCTACAGAAGGGATTGAGGAGATTATCAACCAATCAAATAGCAAAATCGTCATCAATGCATTAGTTGGAGAGGTTGGTTTGATGCCGACTATTATGGCGATTAAAGCTAACAAAAAAGTAGCCTTGGCAAATAAAGAGTCGTTAGTAATTGCTGGGAAATTTATAGATACTTCACAAATTACTCCGATTGATAGCGAGCATTTTGGGCTTTGGTATTTGTTAAACGACAAAAAACCCACTAAACTTATCATCACAGCAAGTGGAGGTGCGTTACGAGACTATCCTATTGATAACTTGCCAAACGTTTCACTCAAAGAAGTTTTAAATCATCCTAATTGGTCTATGGGAAATAAGATTACGATAGATAGTGCAACGATGGTAAATAAACTGTTTGAGATTCTCGAGGCAAAGTGGCTTTTTGATATTGACAATATAGATGCTCTTATCCACAGAAGTAGCATTATCCACTCGCTCATAGAGTTTGTAGATGGGAGTACTACCGCTCATATTGCCAATGCGGATATGAAGCTACCAATCGCATTTGCTTTGTTGCAAAGAGTAACTACACAAATTATCCCGCCGGTTGATTTAACGAAAGTGAATTTATCATTTGAGGAGATAGATACGACACGATATCCTATCTGGCAACTCAAAGATGAGCTACTTAAAAATCCGGATTTAGGGGTGGTTATCAATACGGTAAATGAATTTGCCATCCAAAAGTTTATAAACAACGAAATTTCCTTTGTGGAAATATCACGTATGATATTAGAGTATGCTAATCGATATCATGATATCAAGCTAAATACGTTGGATGATCTGTTTTTGGCAATAACTCAACTCAAAAAACAAATAAATATGTTATAATTAGAAAAAAGGATGAAGATGGTAGTATTTTCGACTTTACTTGTTGCTATTGCCAATATATTGCATATGGTTGTGAATCTGTATATTTGGGTGGTGATTATTGCCGCTTTGATTACATGGGTGCAACCAGATCCATATAACCCAATTGTTCAGATTTTGTATAGACTTACAGAGCCTGTATACGCCATGATTAGACGTTTTATTCCTACCAATTTTGGAGGGTTTGATATTGCACCTTTGATATTGATTTTGGGTTTGCAGTTTTTTGATTTGTTTTTTGTAAATTTATTATTTAAGTTGGCATCCGGATTATGAGATGGTTGATTTTTCTTTTGCCACTCTTTGTATTGGCAATACCTTCTTTAGATGAGGTGCTGAGATATCCAAAGAGCTATTATAGAGATTTTTGGCTGACACAATACCTCAAAGAAGCCAATTCCACTCAAGCTCTCAAGATTTACAATCAAATCACCTACAAAAAAGATTTTCATCTAAAAATTCTCTCTCACAGAAATAAGCTTTACAAGCAGATTTATAATTGTAAACATATCAACAAACATAACTGGTTCAAATATCCAGATAGCTGTATCACTCAAAATGGCTTTAAGCTTAAAGATCTTAAGAGTATGGATATAGAAGATATTAAAAAACTACTCAATTACTTGCCTCCATCACAACACAAAAAGGAAATTGCTATTATTTTTGATAAGAAATATTCGCAAGCATACAAAAACAACGATATCTTCTATGATATATTTCTAAATTATACGCCAGATGTATATATCCCACCTTCGGCTCTAAAAACACTCTCAAAAGACAAAAGGTTTAAAACACTGCTTGCAATCGTAGTTAGAAGCAAGAGAAAAACACTCAAAAAATCCTTATTGAATGTTTCATCTTTTATAGATGAATTGGATGATAGATATAAGTTTGATT
>JAADDX010000028.1 GCA_013153685.1 Campylobacterota bacterium
AGGTTTACTTTTTTAACGCTTCAAATATCTTAAAATTACAAATGGCAAAGCCACCCTTCGGGTTGAGTGTAATTTTACACCAGATATTTTTCCGCTAAAAAGTAAAATTCTTTCATTCAAGGAAATATTAGCTTATCTTTATAGGTAATCTTATCTATTAAGCTAAGAGATTATACACAATAAATGCCATAATCCAAGCAAAGACATTTGGATAAATTGTATAAAACATCCTCCAAGCCCATTGCGGAACTTCACTATAAAATGTCCCCATAGCCGCAAGACAAGGGGAGTAAAACATTATCATAATAATAAAAGCCACTGCACTTGCAAAAGTTAAATGCTCTTTTAGCATGGATGAGAGGTTATTTTTGCTATGATATAGCACTGCCATTGTAGATACTACCGTCTCTTTGGCCGCTAGTCCACTAATAAGTGCTACTGATTCTCTCCAACTCATACCAATAGGAGCTAAAATAGGCTCAATTGTTTTTCCTATTTTAGCTAAATATGAATGTTCCATTATATAAATTTGTTTTTTGGAATCACTAATATTTGCTAGTTCATTTTTATCATAGCCATAACTGCTTAAAATCCATATTAAAAATGATGCACTTGCGATAAATGTTCCTGCTTTTTTGAGATACATTTTTGTCTTGATCCATAAATCAAGCAAAATACCTTTGATTGATGGAAATCTATATTTAGGCATCTCCATTACAAATGGTTCTGGCTCACCCTTAAAAACAACCATTCTTAAAACTTTGGCAACAACCAGTCCCATCAAAGCCCCACCAATATAAATAGCAAACATCACATTTCCTTGGACTTCTGGAGCAAAAAAAGCCCCTACCAAAAGCACATACACAGGAAGTCTTGCCCCACAAGACATAAATCCAATTATAAGCATAGTAATAAGTCTATCTTTTGGATTTTTAAGCGTTCTTGCTGCCATATATGCAGGCACACTACATCCAAATCCACTCACAAGTGGCACAAAGCTTTTACCTTGAAGTCCAAAGAGTTTCAATACTCCATCCATTACATAACTAGCCCTTGCCATATATCCAGTTTGTTCAAGTAAATTTATCCCCAAAAATAGTATCAAGATATTTGGCAAAAACATCACAACCGCACCTACTGCCGGAATGATCCCTTCGGTAATTGCTTTATTAACTACACCTTGTGGTAAAATATCACTAAACCATTCTCTAAATCCATTAAATCCCGCATCGATATATGCACTTGGTATATTTCCTATACTAAATGTAGCTTGAAAAATAATCCACATAAAAAACAAAAATATCGGAAATCCTAAAATTGGGTGGATTAAGATATTATCAATCTTTTCGGTTAATGTCTCTTTTTTGGCACTTTTATAGATTTGTCTTACTATCCCTTTTGCTAGTGCATATCTCTCATCATTCATAATCGTTTGAGTATTGTCTTCATCATATTCGATTTTTAATCTCTCTTTTATCTCGTGAAGTTTGGGTGCCAAATCTACATAAAAAGGCTTTTCATGCACCATTTTATATATCGTTTCATCTTCATCAAGTAGTCTAATTGCTATAAATCTTTTATCAAATTTTTCGCATTTGATATATTCTATTAACTCACTAATAGCTTCTTCTACAAAATCCCCATAGCTAATATTTGGTAAAGTTTTGTTTTGGTATGTTTGGATAATCGCTTCAAATAATTCTTCTAATCCGAAATTTTCTTTTGCTGATGTATTTACTGCATTGATATTTGTAAGTTTGCTAAATTTATCAGCATCAATATCTCCACCATTTTTACTAACCTCATCATACATATTAAAAGCCACCACCATAGGTCTAGCCATATCTGCTATACTAAAAGTAAAGCTTAATCCTCTTTCTATTTGATTGGAATCTATTACATTTAAAATAACATCATATTCTTCTTCTAAAAGATATTTTTTGGCTACTTCTTCTTCTGGTGTATAGGTATGAAAAGAATAAAGCCCTGGTAGATCAATAATACGAAGTTCATATTCATCTTTGGTAAATACGATCTCTTTTTTATCTACTGTTACACCGGAGAAATTACCCACATGCAAATCAGCCCCACTTATGGAATTAATAAGATGACTTTTACCTACATTTGGTTGCCCTACAAGGGCGATTTTAATTACTTTCATCTACCTTCTCCACTATTATCATTTTTGCTTCCTCTTTTCTTAATGCAATTTTGCTTTTATTTACTTCTATTTCATAAGTATTTTTAGCTAATGTGTGTTTTAGTAGTCTTATTTTCTCCCCCTTTACAATCCCAAGTGAGAATAATCTACTTCTAAAAGGTTCAGTTGCAGTTATTTTCTTAATCACTCCAACATCACCTATTTTCATCTCATCTACACTCATCATATCTCCTTTTGTAAATAACAACTCAATCACTTTTTTATTGTCTTTAATTTCTGCTAAATTTACGTTAATATCTATCTTTTCAAGGTCGGCAAGGCTTGGGAGAATCACCTTTTTTTTAAAATCATAATATCTTTCGTACTTATCTACTATTCCAAGCTCACTTTTTAGGGCTTCGGGAGTGATTTTAAGTGGTAAAGTCTTAAAAAGTTCAAAAAACTTAGGAGAATAACTATTTTTAAGTCTTGCTATTTTGACAATACCACTATTTGGCTTAAATTTCTGTAGTAATACTTGTTTGATATGCTTATTTATCCCCACTTCTATCATATCCGAAAATTTAGCCCAACAGATCCAGTGAGTTTTTAGATTGTCGCTTATTGTGATTTTATTGAGTAGATTGTTTACGTCGTCTTTGTAAATACTCTCTAATAAGTAACTATCACTATCGGGATTTTCTTGGACAAGTTTGGCTAATCTGGAGATAAGAAATATATTTTCTTTGGTATTTAAGACTTCCATTAACGACCTTTTAGTTTTTTGTCGTCATATTGTAATGAAAAAAATCAAAAAAAGCAAGTAATTTGTCAAATAATGTGTAAAAAGCTTAAATAATTCTTAATTTAAGGTGGTTTTAAGGTTATTAAAGTATAATTTCACTTCAAAAATATTGCTAAAAGGGCATAGAATGAAATTTACAAATATGAATCCAAATATAGAACACAACTGGGTAGTAATTGATGCAGAAGATAAAATTTTCGGTAGGGTAGTTACTGAAATCGCAACTATTCTAAGAGGTAAAAACAAACCTTACTTCACTCCAAATATTGATTGTGGAGATTTTGTAGTGGTTATTAATGCCTCTAAAGTAAAATTTTCAAAAGATAGCAAAGCAGACACAAAAAAATATTACAGACACTCTGGATATTTTGGTAGTGTAAAAGAAGAAACAGCAAGAAAGCTACTTGAAGAAAATCCGGAAAAATTATTTAAACTTGCAACAAGAGGAATGCTTCCAAAAACAAAACTTGGAAGAGCTCAACTTAAAAAATTAAAAGTATATGCTGGAAGTGAACATCCACATACAGCTCAAATAAAGGCTAGCAAATGAAAATGCACGGAAAAGTTTATGCAACAGGGAAAAGAAAAACAGCAGTAGCGAAAGTTTGGTTAAAAGCAGGAAATGGTGAACTTACAATCAACGGTAAAACTTTAGAAGAGTTTTTGGGTGGTAGAGACGCACTTAAACTAAGAGTTAAATGGCCGTTAATCGTAACAAAACAAGAAAATGCGGTAGCTATCGAAGCAACAGTTTGTGGTGGTGGACAAGCTGCACAAGCAGATGCTATCAAACACGGTATCTCAAAAGCTCTTGTAGAGTACGCACCAGAGCTTAGAGCGATCTTAAAACCTCACGGATTGCTTACAAGAGATGCAAGAGTAGTAGAGAGAAAAAAATACGGAAGAAGAAAAGCAAGAAGAAGCCCTCAATTCTCAAAAAGATAATTTCTTCTTCTTTTTGGCTATGTTTAATCCAAACTACATTATGGTATCGGGGCATAATCAAAAACACCTTAGCAAAATTACTTCACTCAACGGCACGATTATGCTAAATCTAGAAGATGGAGTGCCACGGCATCTCAAGAAATCTGCTTTAGAAAATATTATCCAATTACTACAAACCAAACCAAATAAGGATATTGTCGTAAGAGTTAATGCTATTGATGATGGCGGATTGGATGAGATTGCGGCGTTGAATGAGTTTGATATCTCTTTTCGTATACCGAAAATTCGCTTAGTTGAGCAGCTGGATGAGGTGTGCAAACTCACAGATAAAGAGCTTCATCTCTCAATAGAGACAAAAGAGGCGTTTTTTCACTTACAACAATTCAAGCATCCTCAAATTCGGGCGTTTTATCTGGGGATACTTGATTTGTTTGATGAATTGCGATTATCACACGAGCTAATTACATTTGATAATCCGTTGGTTTTGCATATATTGGTGGAATTTGTGCTTAAGAGTTTGTATTTGGATGTAGTGCCAATTGGCTTTGTATATCAACAATACAAAGATTTAGATGGATTTCGACGATGGTGTGATATCCAAAGGCAAGTAGGGATTAGAGGTGTTGGGTGTATTACTCCAGCCCAGCTTGAGATTGCAAATAAAATTTTTATACAAAGTGATAAAAAATATGCTAAAATGATAGTAGATAGATTTGAAAAAGAGGGTCCTTTTACGATAGATGGGCTTTATGTGGATGAGCCGATTTATAAAAACTACTTACTTCATCTCACCCCATCGTCTACTAGCGGAAATACTGACTTTTAATGGTACTCGCAATGGATATATCTCTTCCATGATTTGTTTGTATGTTTGAATGTGTGAGTCGTTGTTGCTATCAAAGATTAGCTCATCGTGGATTTGTAAGATTAAATCATTGTGATTGAGGCTATTAATTTTGAGCATTGCATATTTAATCAGATCTGCTGCACTACCTTGAAAGATTGTATTGATTGCTTCTCTTTCGTAGTTACTAGCTAGGAATTCATTTGCCATACTAAAAT
The DNA here is from genome assembly GCA_013153685.1 of Campylobacterota bacterium. Taxonomy (GTDB): domain Bacteria; phylum Campylobacterota; class Campylobacteria; order Campylobacterales; family JAADDX01; genus JAADDX01. Next base: position 4,953 of record JAADDX010000028.1, read on the forward strand.
CAAAAAAACGTCGTCTATTAAATAGTGTAGATACATATCCACGTCGGCGGACTTGCTCTTTTTGTTGGTTAAGAAATGTTTTGACTGATTGGAAATTGTCAAAGTATTTATTAATAAACTCTTTTGCTTCTTTGAAGCTAATATCGATAGTCTCCGCTAATTTCTTTGGGCCCATTCCATAGATAATCCCAAAGTTGATACTTTTAGCTACGCTTCTGTATTTGTGGGCATTGTCTTTGCCAAAAATTTTGATAGCGGTTTCTAGATGGATATCTTTATCTTCGTTGAAGGCTTGTATGAGTGTAGCATCTTGACTAAAATGTGCTAGTAGACGCAGTTCAATTTGTGAATAATCCAAACTATACAACAAATTTCCTTCTCTTGCTACAAAACCGTATCTGATATTGATATGTTTGTTTGTAGGTATGTTTTGCAAGTTAGGATCTTTGCTGCTTAATCTACCCGTTGCTGTACCGGTTTGTAGAAATGAGGTATAGATCGTGTCATCTTTGGCAAAAGATAATAATGGTTTGACGTATGTTGATTGTAATTTAAAAAGCTCTCTATATTCTAGTATTTTTTTTACGATATCGTATTCTTGGAGTGATTTTAAGACAGCTTCGTTGGTGGAATAGCCGGTTTTGGTTTTTTTCTTGGCAGGGAGTTTTAATTTCTCAAAAAGCACGTAGCCTAGTTGTTTGGGTGAGTTGATGTTGAATTTTTCATTGGCGAGTTGGTATATCTCGTCTATTAGTTTATCAAGCTCTTGTTGTAATGTTTTTTCTAATTGACTAAAATATTCTTTATCTATTTTAATGCCACGTTTTTCAATATCTATGAGTAGATTAATAAATGGCAATTCAATTTCCTCTATATCCCATTTAACTTCTTGCCATATTTTATCTTTGAGATAATGATATAGCTTGAGTGTGATATAGGCATCCTCACATGCGTATTTGGTGGCTATTTGGATATCGATATTTCCGAAATTCTCCCCTTTTTTGACGATGTCTTTGAATTTGATCATATCGTGTTTGAGGTATGTCTTGCTAAGGTGGTCAAGACCTACTTTTGAAGCAGGATCGATAATCCATGCCAAAATCATCGTATCCATAAAAGGTGTGATTTTCTCTAAAGAATAATTATACAACAAATCCAAATCAAACTTGAGATTATGCCCAATAATCGGTTTGGTAAAGAGTTTTTGGATGGCTTTGAGGGCTACATCTTGGGGGATTTGTTTGGTTACTCCCAAATAAAAATGATTAATTGGCACATAATACGCTTCTTCATCAAAAGCAAAGCTAAATCCGACGATTTGCTTGTCTTTGTGCAATGAAGTAGTCTCGGTATCAAATGCGACTATCGTATCAATCCTATCTATAATCTCAAACAGCTCTTTTTCATCCGTGATAGTCGCAAATGGGATGTGTATCTCATCTTGTGTTTGGGCGGCTTGTGCTTTTTGTACTATTCTTTGTAAATCTAGAGCGTTTAATTCATCTGCGATTTTTAATATCGGATTGGAAATAGTAGCAAACTCATCTAGGTTAATATCATCAAATAGATCGTCTTTGAGCTTTACTAGCTCTCTGCTAAGAAAAGCGTTTTGTTTATCTTGTATGAGTTTGTTGTGGATTGCACCTTTGATTTGGTCGATGTGTTGGTAGATGTTTTCTAGTGTGTGGTATTGGTTGATAAGCTTGGCTGCTGTTTTGACTCCTATGCCCTTAACCCCAGGGACATTATCGCTACTATCTCCTACTAAGGCTTGGAAATCTACAAAGTCTTTTGGGTATACGCCAAATTTGTCAAACACCTTTTGTTCATTGATAAACTCTTTTTTACGCGGGTCATAAATCACCACTCTATCATCATCCACTAGTTGATACATATCTTTATCATAAGTAACTATGACGATTTTGTCTATTTGAGGTTTTTTGGTTTTGACTACTTTAACAATTGAAGCGATAATATCATCACTCTCATATCCGTCTATCTCTAGTGTTTTAAATCCCATTTTTTGAATCAAATCTATAGCAATAGGTAATTGGGCTTTTAGCTCATCTGGTGTTGTTCTGTGGGCTTTGTATTGAGAGTATATCTCCTTACGTAAGTTTTTTTCTCGTGAATCTATCGAAAAAAGCAAATAATCGGTTTGGTAGTCGTGTTCTAGATTGTAAATAAAATTCATAAATCCGGTAATCATACCAGTAGGAGTGCCGTTTGTAGCTTTGAGAGATGGAAGAGCGTAAAAATTACTAAATAAAATTCCAAAAGTATCGATTATAGTCAAAACCATATATTCACCTTTTTTCGCGAATTATAACATAAACACAAGGAAAAGAATGCAACCCATAAAAATTTTTAATCTCAAAAGAGCTATTATCAAAATCAAGCAGATTTTAGATGAAGATAAGATTGTGGTTATAGATGATAAAAATACAGTAAGGATTTTTGATCTAAAAGAACTCAAATTGGATGGGGGATTTAAAATCAATCTCCCAGATAGTAGAATTTTTGCAAATAATGTAGATGTATCAAAAGATGGTAGTAAGTTTGCTATGACAATTCCCAACAAAAACAAAGTTGCCGTGTGGGATATCCCGCATAAGAAGATGATGTATAATTTAGGTTGGCACAAAGGGGAGATTGAGAGTGTGGCTTTTGATCCTAAGCTTCGATACGTAACAACCGGTGGGACTGACGGAAGGACGCATTTGTGGAATATTCATACTGGTAAAATGGTGGGGAGTCTTGCACCACATGCCGATTATGTAACGGCGATTGCATTTTCTAATAATGGGGTGTGGTGTGCTACTGGAAGCTATGATAGGACAGTATCAATAACTAACATCTCTTCAATGCAACATCTTTATAAGTTACGCTTGCATTCTACTAAAATCAACAAAATCAAATTTCTAAGCAATTTCCACATGGTATCTGGGGATAAGGATGGAAATTTGGTATTGAGTGATTATACGAAAGGAAAGGTGATTAAGCGATTGCATAAAATGCAAGATGAAGTAGTGGATTTTGTGTTTAATCAAGATGAGCATTATATGTTTGCTGCTACTAAAGATGTTAAAATTTTCTTATATGATTTGCATAGTGGAGATGTGATTTCAAATGATTTGATGAAAACATCATCGTCTGTTAGTGCTTTGGAATTTGTGGCGGATTTGAATTATTTAATAGTCGGAACTGTTGATGGTATTTTGTATGTTTATGATTTGTTAGCTGATGAGGCGACGCTAAAAGAATATATAAAAGAGGAGAATTATGTAGATGCGTATGCTCTTGTGGAGAAAAATCCTCTACTAAAAAAATCGCAAACTTACCAACATTTAGAAGAACTTTGGGAAGAAGCAATTAATAAAGCCCAACGCTTACTTGAAGCTGGTAAGAAATCGGAAGCGGATATGGCGGTGAAGCCTTTTATGGCGGTACCGTCAAAACGTTTGTTATTGCAAGCCTTATTTAAGGACTTTGCGGAGTTTGAGAAGTTTAAAATGCTAGTGAAGAAGAAAAAATACGCCGCGGCGTATTCGATAGCTAATAAACATCCATCTTTTAAAGAAACGTCTTATTATAAACTGATGGAAGAAGAATGGGAGAAAGCATTTAATTTAGCACGACAGCTGATATTTAAGCCAAATCAAGAAGAGGTAGTCCAAAAACTTCTATTTCCATTTAAAGGGATACCTGAAAAAACACCACTTATTCAAGCATTGGTTAACGAAAAAGAGATTTATCAAGTGCTCAAGCATAAATTGGCATCAAGGGATTTTGAAGGATTTTTTAGATTGATTGATAGATATCCGTTTTTGGCATCGTTGGATGAATATCAAAAAGCGATGGAATTTGGACATAAGCTTCTAGATGCAGCACGAGAAGCGTTGAGGAGTGGAAATTATAAAAAGGTATTACAATATACGGAATTATTACAACATTTCCCAGACCTCAAAGAAGAAGCCAAAGAGCTTCAAGAAAAATCCAATACATTGGCAAACTTTATGAGCCTTATCGCTTCAAAAGCATACAATCAAGTATATGAGTATGTCAAAAAAGAGCCATGGCTTGAAGAGACTGAGGATTTCCAAAAGATAGAGAGAATGTGGGAAGAGAGAGTTGCCCAAGCTGAAAAAGCAAGTGCTCAAGGTGATGTGCGATATATTTTAGAGACACTAGAAAATTATATGAAAATCAAGGAGAAATTGCCAAAAATCGGAGAGCTTGTTAAGACTGCGTATTTGTATCAAATATTGTCTAAGATCAAAGAAAAAGCAGATATTAAATTGCTTGAGAGGGGAATTAAGAATTATCTAAAAATATTTGGGCTTGATGAGGAAATCAAAGATCTTATCGATACTATCAAAAAACAATACAAAAAAGAGATCGATATCTCACACATGGAAGAAGGAAATAAATTTATTTGGTATAAGATGCATGTGCCTTATGATATTTTTGAGGAAATGGATGAGGATTAATCCTTCAATTCCAGTGATTTTTCGATAAATTTTTTGATAATTTTATTTGGATTTTGTAATTTATTTGTAAATTCTGGATGAAACTGCACTGCTACAAACCATGGGTGGTCTTGTAATTCTACCGCTTCTACCAATCCTTCTTCGCTTCTACCAGATATAATCATTCCTGCTTTTTCTAATCTGTCTGCATAATCATTATTTACTTCATATCTGTGTCTGTGTCTCTCAATCACTTTATCATCTTTATAAGCATCATAAAGTTTTGTATCTTTTTTTACCAAACATTCATATCCACCTAGTCTCATAGTCCCACCAAGTGGAGTAGTGTGAGTTCTGATTTGTTTTTGCCCACTTGCATCGATAAATTCATCAATCAAATAAATAATAGGCTCTTTTGTATCTGGATTGAATTCTTGTGAATCTGCTTCTTTTATACCCAATACATTTCTTGCAAACTCTACTACCGCCATTTGCATACCAAGACAAATTCCAAGATATGGCACTTTGTTTTCTCTTGCGAATTGAATAGCTTTTAATTTACCGTCAACTCCTCTTTTTCCAAATCCACCTGCAACCAAAATCCCATCTACTTCTTCAAGCTTTTCCATAAGTTCTGGTTTGGTTTCAAGGTCTTCACTATCTATCCACTCTATATTTACTCTCGTATCAAGCCACGCACCACTATGAATAAGTGCTTCAATAAGAGATTTATAACTCTCTTTGTGTGTTACATACTTTCCTACAAATGCGATTTTTACTTCATCTGCTGGTTCTACTATTTTTTTTACTAGCTCATTCCATTGTGACATATCTGGATTTAAATCCCCAAGATGTAATTGTTCACTAATAGGAGTTAGAATATTTTGTTTTAAAAAACTTAATGGAACTTTATAAATAGTCTTTGCATCAGTAGCTTCGATTACTGAATGATAATCAATATCACAACTATTTGCTAATTTTCTTTTTAAACTTTTTGGCAAACTTACTTCACTTCTGCAAATAAGCATATGTGGAGTAATACCTATTCTTCTTAATTCTTGAACTGAATGTTGGGTTGGTTTTGTTTTTAGCTCACCTGCGGCTTTGATATAGGGCACAAGAGTTACGTGGATAAACATTGCATTTTTTTTGCCTACTTCTTGTCTAATTTGTCTAATAGCCTCCATATATGGAAGTCCTTCTATATCACCTACTGTCCCTCCAAGCTCTACTAATACAATATCAAAATCTTTACCAATGTCATAAATTCTTTCTTTTATTTCATTTGTGATATGAGGAATTATTTGTACTGTCTTTCCAAGATAATCCCCCCTTCTTTCTTTTTGAATTACACTTAAATATATTTGCCCTGTTGTGAAGTTGTTTTTTTTGGAAATATTTGCATTTAAAAATCTTTCATAATTTCCTATATCAAGGTCAGTCTCACCTCCATCTTCTGTAACAAATACTTCTCCATGCTCAAAAGGAGACATAGTCCCTGGGTCTACATTTAGGTATGGGTCAATTTTTAGCATAGTTACATTAAGCCCTGAATGTTTCAAAAGGGTAGCTATTGATGCTGATGTTACACCCTTTCCAAGTGAGGATAATACCCCTCCTGTAATAAAAATATATTTTGCCATTTTAAATCCTTAGTTGTGATTTTATTTGCGAATTATATCAAAATCATCGCAATTTTACTATAAGCTGATATTCCTCTTATTCAAGGAAATACATTATTTCTAACTTAGTATAAAAATCCAAATAGCCATAAAGGTATTTTATTACCATTTCCTATCTCTTTATCATCAACTACTACAAATGAATTTTGAATATCTTTTATTTGTTTAAATGATTTATTTTTACCACCTATTTCAAATAGGTATTTATCATTTACTAAAAAGTCTCCTCTATTAGGTAATTCTAATTTTTCATTATA
>JAADDX010000065.1 GCA_013153685.1 Campylobacterota bacterium
AAGAAATTATCTAAATAAAATCGATATGAGTGCCAAATCATTACTTGGAATAATTAATGATATTTTAGACTTCTCAAAGATTGAAGCTGGAAAGATGAGTCATACCGATAATCCCATTCATTGGAGTTCGTATCTCATGGCTCATATTTGCTAGGAAGCTTGATTTGAGTTTGGTTGATTCTTGGGCTAATCGCATCGCTTTTGCCAATTTCCTATTGTAATAGATAATCACCAAAATAATCAACACCAAAACAATCACTATTTTGATAATCAAGCCATAATCTGTCTTTTTGACTATCTTAAAAGAAGTCCATTTATCAAAGATTTTTTGATGTTGATTTTGGGAGATGTTATTTAATGCTTTATTTAGGATAGATAACAAAAACGGCTCATCATTTCTAATAGCTATACCTAAATGATACGTCTTATCTAATGCACCAGAAATTTTTAGATTGTTAAATCCGTATTGCTTGATATAATACAAGCTCACTGGAAGTGTTGCGAGTGTTGCAAAGGCTTTACCTTGGGATACCAATTCAAACATCTCTTTGTACGTTTTGGTTTGTTTTATCTTGATGTCTGGATATTTTTGTTTGAGGATATTGATGATACCAGAACCCTCTTTTCGGACGAAAATTTTATCTTTGTATTTGTCAATAGACGTTACGAAATCTATATTATTTCGCGTAATAATCATTATTTTATAGTTCATATACGGGGTTGTGAAATTGGCGTATTTTAGTCTTTTGGTATTTTTTACCGCAGAAGGTAAAATATCGCATTTTCTCTCTTTTAAGAATTGTTGGCTTTGTTCCCATGATGATGTGGGGATGTATTGAAATTCTACTTTGTTGTGTAAAATTCTTTTGATGAGACTAAGAGTATCGATAGAAATCCCTTGTGGGATACCATTAGCTACAAATTCTATCGGATTCCAGTCTGGATTGACACACATTTTGATAATTTTATGATTTTTTAAAAACTCCTCCTCTTTTGGTGTGAGATTAAAAGCTTGTGTTTTGAAATTGAGATTAGCAAACCATTTATTTTGTAATTGCATAATATAATCATCTGGAATATTTGCCATTGCTTTATCTAGTATCGATTTTAAGATTTTGTTTTTCTTGTTTGTAGCGATGTATAATTTGGATGTGAATGATTTGAGTGATGGATAAAAGGCTACTTTGATATTGTTAAGTCTATATTTGGAAATAAGATAATTCCCCACTTGCACATCATTAATAAAAGCATCGATTTGTCCTGCTTTTAATTTCTCAAATCCCTCTTTTGAGCCATTTACTTGCACGATTTTTATATTTGGATAATATTTTTTGACTATTGGTATCTCAAAAAAACCTTTGATGATGGCTAGTTTTTTGTTTTTTAGATCATTCATTGAGCTATAAAATTTGCCATCTAATGTGAAAATTGCATCTTTTAGTTGTAAATACGGCTTTTGTGAATAAAGTAAATATTTTTCTCTTTCTTTGTTTTTTACGATATTTAAAATCACATCCAATTTATTCTCTTTTGCCATATTCAAATACTCACCCCAAGTATGTCCGGTGATAAATTTGACATTTATCCCTATTGTAGAAGCTAATAACTTCATATAATCGATAGAATATCCTGTGGGCTTGCCGTTTAGATTGTAATTATAAGGAGCCCAGTCAGATTCGTTGTGTGCTGTGATTGTGGGGTGATTTTTGATGAAGTTTATCTCATCTTTGTTAAAATGCAACGGATTAAAATAATACACCTCCACTTTACCTATCACATCGCCGTCGTATGTAATGTTGCTTGTGATTACAAAATTTGATAGTTTTATGTTATGAGGAATATCTTTGTGAAGCAAAATAAAACTATCTGCTTTTTTGTAAATACTCAAATAAACTTTATCTCTAAGACTATCATACACTCTAATTGCTTGGATATTTTTGCAGTTGTTTGCAAAGTATTGGATTCTATCGCTTACTGCGTTTGTGTTGATATAAAACATAGGAGTTGATATCTCTTGGGCTAATGTATCTATTTTCGTCTGACTTGCCCCAAACAAACTCACAACAGCCCAAAACACCACAAATAAAATTCTCATCCAAACTCCTATTTTATATATTTGTGAAATATCTCTTCACATTTGCCATCTTTTTTCATTTTTCTAAGTGCGATATTGTATTTATCTCTTACGTTTTTATCTAGAAATCCTACTTTATAATATGTTTTAGCAAAAGGTTCAAAAATCACAACTTTTTGTTGGGTGTTTATATCTTTTAGATGGTTTCTTATGTATTTAAAAATATTCACATCCAAAATAATCGCATCGACTCTATGGGCAAATAACAATTTTACTTGTAATCGTTGGTTGGCTAATTCTTGATAAAGCTTTAATTTAGGAATAACGTCTCTAAATTCTTTGCCTAAATATTTGTCTGAATTTTGAAATCCAATAACCCTCAATCCCTTCAAATCTGATACTTTCTTGATATTCAAATGACTTGATTTTAGTGTCACTACGACATTTTGATAATAAATATCTCTATCTGAATAATATACATTTTTGATACCTGAATGTTCGTTGATAGTAGTAGCGGCGTCGATTTTTTTATCTTTTAGATAAAGTGGTATTCTAAGAAACGGCAGATATTTTACTTTGACTTTATAGCCGGCATTTTGGAGTGCAGTTTTGACTATATCAAGCTCGATTCCGGTATTGTTTTTTTTGATAATGTATGGTTCAAGCGATAACCCAACACCCACAATTATCGTCTTTTGTGCCAATAAACTACTTACAAATATAAATATTGCTAACCATCTCATAATAACTCTCCTGCTTGTTTAAATTTGAATTTTTTGACTAGTTGAGATATTTCATTTAATTTTTCTTGGTCTTTATTGGAAAAAGCATATTTTTCTATCTCACTCATCACTTCTTTTACGTTTTTTGGTCTTTTTGAATTTAAGGCTTGTTTTAGTTTATCAAATAACTCTTGCTTTTTTTCATCGCTTAATGGTTCTTTTTTGGTGTGTTGTGTGAGTATATCGCTTTGTTGGATGTCTTCTATAACTTTGTTAAATTCTTCATAAAATTGAGGGAGCAAATCTCTATTTAGAGTATCATTTATCTCTTTTGCTATCTCAAAAAGCTTTTTAGCCCCCGCACTTCCACTAATCCCTTTGATGGTGTGAATAGTAAGCTTAAATTCCTCATCATTCATACTCTCCAAATCCACATCTTTGTATTCATAAAGCCCTTTTAGGATGTTTTTGAATATTTTAGTATTTCCCATTACAAGTTTTAGGGCGTATTGTTTATCAATATGCTTAAATTCGGGCAATTCATCGGTAGTTTGTTGGTGTGGTGCTTGTTTTTGGGCTTTTGGAGATAAGAAATGTAGCAATGTAGCATACAACTCTTCTACATTTATCGGTTTGTTTAGGTGTTTGTTCATTCCTGCTTTTTTGGTTTTTTCTATATCTTCTTTCATAGCATTGGCAGTAAGGGCTACAATCGGTATGTCTTTATCAATAGCCCTAATTAGCTTCGTAGCTTCATATCCGTCCATTATCGGCATTTGCAAGTCCATAAAGATAAGTTCGTATTTGTTTGTTTTGAATTTTTCTAGGGCTTCTTGTCCGTTATTGGCTATATCTATGATTATCCCGCTATCCTCTAAAAGTCCCAAAATAATTTCCTGATTTGTCTGGTTATCTTCTGTTAATAAAATCCTACTACCTTTTAGTGTGGTAATATCAGCTTTGAGGCTTTCTTGGGTTGGTTGATTGGTGTTTTGTAATTTGTGTGTGCCTATTAAAATATCGCTTAATGTATCGTTGAGTATTGAAGGGTTGATTGGTTTGTGGATAAAATACTCAATTCCGGCTTCTTTTGCTTGTGATATGAGATTTTCATTTTCATAAGCACTAACCAAAATAATATCCGTATTTTGCAAAGATTTAATATGCTTAGCACCATCAATTCCATTGATCTGTGGCATATTCCAGTCCATTAAAACAATATCAAATTGTTCATGCTTGGCTAATTGTATAGCTTCTGCTACATCAGATGCTACTTTTGTCTCAAAGCCAAATCTATGCATAAGATCAGCCAAAATCTCCCTCCAACTTTTAGAATCATCTACAATCAATGCTTTTTTGCCATTAAAAATCGTAAATGCCACCTCATCATTTCTTTTTTCTAATTCTATCTCGAATTTAAAACAACTTCCAAGCCCATAAACACTCTCAACCCAAATTTCCCCATTCATTTTTTCTACAAGCTGTTTAGAAATCGCCAATCCAAGCCCTGTCCCGCCGTATTTACGAGTGGTAGATGTATCTGCTTGGGAGAATGATTGGAATAGTTTGGATTGTTGTTCTTGTGTGAGTCCTATACCTGTATCACATATCTCAAATCTCACTCTATTCTCTCCTGCTTTAATAACCTTTAAGCTAACTTTACCTTCATCAGTAAATTTAATAGCATTTGTAAGTAGATTGGAGATGATTTGCGATACTCTAAGTGGATCACCATAAAATTTTTTACCCAAGGAAATATCATAATCCACTATAAATTCAAGTCCCTTATCGTGGGCTTTGAATTCCAATACATTAGTTACGTTTTCTATGGCTTTAAACAAATCAAAATCAATCTTTTCGATACTTAATTTCCCCGCTTCAATCTTTGAGAAGTCTAAAATATCATTAATTATCCCAAGCAATGATTTGGCACTGCTATCGATTTTTTCTATATAATTTCTCTGTTTTGGAGTAAGGTTTGTTTGGAGGACTAAATGAGCCATACCGATAATTCCATTCATTGGAGTTCGTATCTCATGACTCATATTTGCTAAAAATTCCGATTTACTTTTGGTGCTCTCTTCTGCTTTTTCTTTGGCAAGTTCTAACTCTTCTTTTATTTTTTCAATTTCCGTAATATTCGTTAATACACTTGTAATCAAGGTCTTACCTTCAAAAGTAAATTTATGTGCTTTTAGAGTAAATATGTGATCTTTGTTGTCTCTTTTGATTAATACTTTGTGGGTTTCTTGTGGGTGAGACAAGATATAATCTATCCATTTTTGCCCATCTACTACTTTGTAAATATACCCCTCATGTCTCTCAAAACTATCGCATATACAATCACCATATTTTTGTGAATACTCCTCTATACTCTTTACTTGAAAAAAGTCAAAAAAGGCTTTATTAACGGTTTTTAGCTCTTTACCATCACCAGTTACTACGATATTGTATTGTGAATCCATAATCGCATTTAGGTATTGTTTTTGTTCTTGGATAGTTTTGGTTCTCTCTTGAACTCTGTTATCTAGATTTTTGATATTATCTTCTATGGTTTGTATCATTTTATTAAATTCATTTGATAAGATACCTATCTCATCATCTCTTTTTATATCGCTTCTTACACTATAATCCCCTTGTGTTACTCTCAAAGCCATATTTGAGAGAGTGGAAATTGGTTTGAGTAAATTTCTAAGCAAAATAAAACTATAAATTCCACCTAACAATAGCAATAAAAGCGATACGATTATCATAAACTTTTTGATCTCATTTGAAGATTCTTTAAAATCATTTACATATACCGATGAGGCAACATACCAATGAAGTGTTGGGATATATCTTACCCACGAGATTTTATCATATACATAATGCCCTTTATCACTTGGTTTATCCCATTTATAATACAAAGGTTGATGGGTTTTTGCTGCTTTTACTAAATCATCAAATAGATAAGTATCTTGTCCAGGATTTTTAAGTTTGGAGAAATTTTTACCGTTTATGTTGCTATTTGGGTGGATAAGCATATTTCCTTTATCATCAAAAATATACATATATCCTGTCTTACCTATTTTAGTCTTGATTACCATTTTTCTAAGTTGGGATAAAAGCTCTTTTTTGATTCTGGCTACTTCTTTGTCTATATCATCTATATACACACCCGTCCCTACTACAAACTTCCAATTAGGAAAATCTTTTACATACGTTAATTTCTCATAAGGTGTATTATCGGTGCTATTTTTTTTCCACCAATAACTGATAAATCCTTGCCCTTTTTGGCGAGCAAGCTGTACCATAGGAGGGATGATAAGCTCCCCTTTTACATCTTTGATATGCGACATATCTTTGCCTTGTAAATAAGGGTGGGCTATGAGCACGTTTTTGTAATTGACGATAAAAAAGTAATTGTTGTTATCGTATCTGATTTTTCTTACTAGATTGATGGTTTGGTTTAGTAATTGTTGTTTTAACACACTATAATACTCACCCGTTCCTATAATCCAATCAAACGGCTTAAATTTGAAAACATAGCTTATTTTCTTTTCTATTTTGTTGGTTGTGGGGTTTTTCCACTTATAGCTTACTACCCCTCCGCCATTATTAGCGACTTTTACAAACTCTTTGATAAAATACACTCCATCGTTGTCTTTTAGATTGGCTAGATTTTTGCCTTCTAGTGATGGCATAATTGGTTGGATTATGTTATATGTGCCTTTGTTTATAAAAAAATACCCACTTCCATTGTTGTATCTATAAATTTTTACGTAGTTTTTGATAGCTTCTTTGAGGGCTTTTGGAGTTAGTTTGTTTTTGTTTCTATTGTAAAAATCCATTAAATTTTTTTGAAATTCTTCGGCTCGTCTTTTTAGGACTTTTCCGATAAATTTAGGCTTTGATTCTTGATATTTAGTCTCAACTATGGAAAAAATACTATCTGTTAAATCTTTTAGTTCTTTCTTGTGAAGTTCTAGGGAGTATTGTTTGAAGTTTTGCACATCGTTTGAGACGTTTTTTGTAATAGTTACGATTTTATCTAGCACCTCTTTTGCATTTTTTTCTTCGAGGTTTTGCACTATATTATCAACCTTTGGCATTACAAAAAGGGAGATACTAATGGTGTATATCATAATCACACTAACAACTACAAGCATAGCTTTGAAGAAAATATTTGATTTTAGCATAATAACCTTCTTTTGTTGAATACCACCATTATACCATAATTTTGTCAATATAATGCAAATTACTATTCATTTATTAACTCAACTTTTATAATACGTAAGATTATTATCTTTGGAGAATTTGTGTTATAATTGCCAAAATTATACGAAGGTGCTAGATGAAGTTATGGGAATTTAACAAACTACAAGCTTTACCAAACTATTTTTTGTTTTATGGGGATGAGTTGTTTATGGATGTGTGGAGAGATAAAGTCAAGGAAATTACCGCCAATACCAACACACTGAAATTATATTATGATGAGTTTGATATGGATAAAGCATTTAGTCATTTATCACAAAACTCACTCTTTGGAGATAAAAATAGCCTTATTGTGGTAAGTGATAAGTTTGATGATAAGATAAAGCGTCTTATTGAGATACTAAAAGATAATTATTTTTATTTCTTCTTTAGCGGCGATGCCAAAAAAGCAAAGACAAAAATCTTCAAAAACAACTTTGTGAGGTTTTTTAAGCCAAATCTAGGAGAATTGATCACCATCGCCAATCAATACGCCACAACTCACGATATCAACATAGACACCAATCATTTAAAATATTTAATATCTAAGATTGATTATCGATTTATTTTTAGAGAGTTAGATAAACTAGCTCTTGTTGATCAGATCAATAATGCAACAATAGATACGTTAGTATTTGATTATAATCAAACTTCTTTTGATTATATGTTTGATAAACTCTTTACCAATCAAGATTTCCTAAATGACCTACGCAACATACTCATCACCAACGAACACATTGCCGTATTGCTAAGCTTGGTTAGGTATATTAGGATATTGTATATGTTTCATTTACATATCAAAAACATAGGTTATGAAAATGTTAGCAAAGATGTCTTAGGATATCAAATACCCAAAAATCTCGAAGATGTTAGAAAAACAATAGCCCTTAAAATCTCAGAAGATAAATTTCTAGATTTGTTTGAGATTGCTCTACAAGCAGAACTCGACATCAAATCATCCAAAGACAAAGAAGCAGTTTTGTTTGAGGCGATCCTCAAAATCAAGACTGCTTTGAATTAGATTTGTTGATATTTACAATTGCTTTGATGGTAAATAGATATTTCTCCTTGTTTAACTTCTCAAAATTATACGCAATTCTATCTGAGAGTTTGGCTATTTCATAAAGCCCTATTCCACCACCTTTTTGATGTGAATTAGCACCACTTTTTCTTAACTCTCTATAGCGTTTTTTGATACTTGCTTTATCAAGGGATTTTATCTCTTCTAAGATAGGTTTGATTTTGTCTTTATCTTCTTGAGAGATAATATTTTTTGCAATAATTTCATAAGATTCACTTGGGCGATATTGTATCTCTACATGCCCTCGCGGGATGATTTCGCTAGTTCCGATTTTTTCATCTTTTGAGTAGTGCATAATATTTTGACACATTTCAATAGTGATGGTAGAAATTTTACCAATTAAATTGAGGTGTAAAATCTGTTCTATATTATCAATTGCCGTAGCGATAACGTTTTGTGTGATTACACCATCATACTTAAACACTTTTTGTGGGTCTTTATGGATGACTTTTGGTGGTATTTCAAGACCAATTACCGTAATATCATCATTTTGTTCATTATTAAGCACTGCATTTTGCCACTTTTGCAATTCATCGATTAAAATCTGCTTTAAGTCTTGCATCGGTTCTTGGTAGTGCTTAGCAATAATTTGCATAAATCGTTTCTTACCAAACGGAAATCCTTTCTTACCACCATTTTGATCAAAATACCCATCAGTGCTGATAAAAAACTTCATTCCTTCTTTGACATCCAACGTATATTCACTATATTCGTAGTTCATATCGCAAGTTCTATAACCTACTGAATATTTATCTGCCTTGATGACATTTAAGCTACCATCCGTATCGATATAAAAAAGAGGAGTTTGAGCACCACTATAGCGGATAACTTGCTCGGCTTTATTGTAATACAAAATCCCTCCATCAAATCCGGCATTACTTGAGCTATCTTTGGTTTCTTGATGGAGTAGTTTTTTCATAGTTCTATTAAAATAAGCCATAATTTTAGCTGGGGAAATAGTATATTCGGGATGTTTTTTGAGTTTGGATACTATCTCCCTCTCAATAGATTTGACTATCATAGTCACAAATGCCCCTGGTACTCCATGTCCGGTACAATCAATACACATCAACAAACATTCATCAGGATTTCTCAATCTATCAAACAGCCAAATATCTCCTCCTACTACATCTTTTGGTTTCCAATACACAAAGCTATCCTTGAAATACAAACTCAGCAACTTCTCATCCGGCAATAAAGCATCTTGAATAAGGCTAGCGTATTGGATAGAATCTTTGGTGTGTTTATGCATAATTTCGATTTCCTCTTTGGCTTGGGCTAATTCTTTGATTACCTCGTTTGACAAGTTAGTAAGTGCATCAAGAATAATAAAATGCTTATCTTCAAAAAGATTTTTTGGCAGACTAACTTGGGTAGTGGTGTGTCGTCTCTCTCGCACCTCTTCACTAAGTGCTAAGAATGTCAAAGTATAATTCATCAGATAATTTTTGTTATGTTTATGGAGTATCTCTCCATAAGTAAAAAATCCCACAATCGGGGCTATGTCATTGAGAGGCTGTAATTCCACATTCACTTGTGATTGCAAAAACGCAATCCTTCCGGCACAACTGTAAGTGAAAATTACTTCAGGTTGGGTGGTGAAGATTTTATCGATATTATATTTGGTTTGGTTAACAATCAAATTCACATTTCCTACCGAAAATTGCACTGTATCGCCCTCATACAAATTTCCAATAGTCAAAAACGAACCATCATCAAACATATACGCAAATGCTCTACATATTTCCACACCGTTATCGTTTTTGATAAGAGGAAATTCGGTAGCAGATAGAGGAAGTCCATCAGCAATCGTATCACCTAGATATTTTCTATACAACTTAGCAACTCTCATATTATCAATATCAAATAAGTGGTTTTTTTGTGCTTTTGTAACTCTCATCACTTTACCAAACGGTTTCCAATTTAGCTGATAATCGTTAATAACATGCAATACTTCGCTATTTAAGCTAGCAACCATACACCCTTTATCGCTAATAATTTCGTTATTAAACGCAAAAGTAGCAGCCAAATTTCCATTATCACCAGCAACACCACCGGAGATAACTACTTGATTGTTGATACTTGTAATACCATCTACAACATCCTCACCATTTGTCATAATTCCACTAAGGAATATTATCGCAGCTTTTGTATCGCTTCTAAACATCTTTTTAGCCACATCCACACCCAATTCAAAATCATTCTCATTTGCAAAAAACGCACACTCCACGGTAGTTTTCTCAAATTCCACTACCGACACTACGATTGATGATTGGTGGGCTTGTCCATTATAAATCTCCCCAGCAGTAGTAATACCTATATAGGGTAAAGATGTTTTAGTATTGAGGATAGATTGAATTTGTTGGATTTCTTCTTTATTTACAAATCCGCTAAATACTTGGATTAAGACTCGATTAGAATCAAACTGTGTCAAATCAATATTTTTTAATTCGTTTATACTTGAATAACTATAACTTCTTACTTTCATAACAATCCTTTATAGTCCTTTTGTATCAAAGACGAATACGTCGTTTCATCACCACCAACACCCCCTTGTGAATATTTATTCGTTGGATAATACAAACTAAACTTGGGATATTATACCCTAAAATTCTGCAATTATATACAAAGTTTACAAAATTTGTCTTTTTAATCAATGATTTTCTTTGGGATAGTGAGCACTTATGATATCTCTACTCTATTTCTACCGTTTTCTTTGGCTTTGTATAATAAATCATCAATTCTTTTTAGGATAGTATCTAGCGTATCATCTTTGCGAAGCGGTGAAGCACCTATGCTGATGGTTGCTTTGATGGTGTTGTTATTGGTAGTAACTACAAGTTTCTCAATCTCTTGTCGTATTTTTTGAGCAATTTTGTGGAGTGTTTCTTTGGTGCAGTTTTTGAGTACTATCACAAATTCCTCACCACCTATTCTACCTATGAGATCCTCTTGTCTGATAATCGATGATATTTTCTTAGAGATAGCCTTTAAGACCTCATCACCTGCATCATGTCCGTATGTATCATTAATCTTTTTGAAATAATCTATATCAAACATCAAATAACAAAGCGAAGTATCATTCTCTAATGCTAGCTTATGTAATTCTTTGGCTTTGCGAAAAAAGCCTCGCCTATTTAAAACATTTGTTAAATAATCCCAATAAGCCTCATGCTCAAAATGCTTCTTA
>JAADDX010000052.1 GCA_013153685.1 Campylobacterota bacterium
AAAAAAAAGCCCCATACCCAAAAAGGATATGAGGCTTTCTACTCACCTATCAAGGAGAGATTTAATGTTCCCATCAAAGTAAAGGCTACCACCCCTTTACTTTACAGGTAAAATTATAACATAAAAAAAGGAGAAACAATGAAAATTGTATTTACATCGACAGGAAATGATTGGGATAGCTTAATTGATGAAAGATTTGGTAGAGCAGAGAAATTAGTGGTATTTGATGAAGATACTCAAAATTTTGAAGTAATTGATAATAATACAGATTCTATGGAACACGGAGCAGGATTGCAAACGATAAAAAAAGTTATTGACTTGGGAGCTGATATTGTAATTACGGGAAATGGGGCTGGAAATAAAATCCTTGATGTAGCCAAACAATCTAATATCAAATTTTACATCGGAGCAAATAACATGACACTAAAAGAAGCTTATCAAGCTTATAAGGATAATAAACTACAATCGCAGTTTTAATACAGCTTCTTAATAAATCCTAGTATACTATCATCAAACTTTAATTTTACAAAATCCCCGGCTTTTACGGGTTTTTGTAATTTCTTGACAATTACCCAGCTATATTCATCGGTAATTTGATTAGAGATTATCCCATAGCCTATTTTGATGTTAGTCATATTGTATTGTTGAGTTAGCGGATTGAAAAACCGCTCTTTATGATATATCTCCACCTCATCACCCTCTTTTGCACCAAATTTTGCACCTAATGTAGTTTGCACAATAATATCATCACCTTTTTTTCTAAGTGCATAAATATATCCCTTTTGAGCAAAAAAATCCCTGAATTTACCGTATAAACTATCAATAGCTTGGGTAGCTGCTCGCCTTAATAACCCATTATTAATCTTCCTGATATATCTGGGACTTCGAATATCTTCGCTTTGGTATACACATTTGTGGATAGTAAATAATTGAGCCTCAGTCAAACTAGGCAATTTGAGTATCTTAATATCTCCATCCACACATGCTTTATAATCCACCGAAGGTGACTTACAAATCCTTTGTAAACCCAATTTTTTGGTATTGATAGTATAACAATACCCTTCGTGGAAATTATAATCATAAGAAGCATTACTCAATTTCCCCAAAATAATATAATCCGCCCCTATATTCAATCCAGTCTTTTTAGCCAGTGAAGCTGCTTTAATTTCTTTTTTGATATCTTTATACGATAATGCTTTGAGTCGTTGAATGACTCGCACACTATGCAATAAAGACAAATTTTTTACCACTTCCACAGTCATCACTCTACCCAAATTAGCCTTTTTGGCAATTCTAATCCCGTTATCATCCACATTGGCTACTACAACTTTAGGCAAGGAATGGTGAATTAATTGCTCTTTTGGCGGCACATATTTTGCCACACTTAGAGGTTGTGGTTTGTATTCCAATAAATTCACAGAAGTCCCACATCCGCCCAATATCAACATAATCAACAATAATACCGCATTTATCATTAAACACTCCTTTTAAACGTATACACCAAAGCAGATACAATCAATACAAAAGGCAATAAAAATGCTATATCCACAGATACGATCCCCATAAGAGACATTCTCTTAGCCAACAAAAATACACCCCACAAAATCACTGCTCCAAACAAACTAACCGCCACAAACAAAGATACATTAGAGATACGATCAGAAATTGGCATGTGTAGAAATATCAAGATTATCAACCCCACAAAACTTAGCGGCGGTATAATAGCACTATAAATATAGGTCTTGATAAAGTTGATATTAACATTCTCTTGTTGTAGTAGCGATATCGCTTCAATTGCGGTTTTGAGTGTCATAGCTTGTTTGGATTCTAATTTCCCCAAGATATCTGGTTTAAAACCTTGTAATATATCTATTTTTAATCTCTTAATTACGATATCATCGTCGTTGACTTGATACGATATTACAGAATCGGGCTTCCATGCGTTATGTTCGAATTTGGCTTTTTTGATAGCAAAAATTTTCGTAATTGTACCATGTTGTATAAAAAATATTTTCATATCTTTTGCAACTTTCCTAACCGTATCTAGCTGCTTGATAAAAATGATATTATTGTTAAATTTAAAAAACAAATCGTTATTTACATTTGAGAGATATCTACCTTTGAGGATTAATTTAGCCTTGTTATCAAAAGATGTGATAGATGAAAATTGCAACAATAAAAAAAACGACGTTACCAACAACGCTACCGAAAGTATAGGCAATAACAATCTAAGCGGGGAATATCCTACGGAAAAAAACGCAATAATTTCATTTTTTTTAATCAACGACAATATAGTAGATAATACCGCAAAAACCAAAGACAACGGATACATAATAATCCCAGCACTTACCATCTTGTAAAACATATATAAAAATTGCAAATTCGCGGAATTTGGAAGATGTGACTTGTTTACCATAAAATCCATAAATACGAAAAACAATATAAGAGATAAGAAAATGACCAAAAAATTCTTCATATACTCAAAAAACAATATCCTAAAATACACCGCCTATCCTTTTAGCGAATACTTGCTTGCTACATTTTCATCCCAATCAAAAATAGCTTGCTTTGTATTGATTAAGGCTTGTGTAAGCTTCTCTTGTTGGTCACTCTCAAACTTACCCAACACAAAAGAAACCACATCTTCTTTGTTAGTCGGACGCCCGATACCTATCCTAACCCTATGATAATCATTACCAATATGCTCATCGATTGATTTTAGACCGTTATGCCCGCCACTTGAGCCGCCCTTTTTGAATCTCAAAGCCCCAAGCTTCAAATCCAAATCATCATGAATCACAATAATATCATCATTATCAATTTTATAAAATTTCTTAATAGCTTCTACTGCTTTGCCGGAGAGATTCATATACGTAGATGGCTTAGCAAACAAAAAATCATCGGTTTTATAGATTGTTGCAAAAAATGAATCTTTGTTAATAGGGGCACAACTTAACTCTTTTAAGATTTCATCAATAGCCATAAAGCCGATATTATGACGCGTATTAGCATATTTATCACCGATATTTCCAAGCCCAACTACCAATTTCATAAATTACCTTTAGACCAATTTTGGTGGTAATTATAGCATATTTTAGGTAAATTACCACAAAGTCACACCCAAAAGAGCAAAACATCACATCCATACAAGATAAGCTTGTTTTAGTAATTATGCAGCTTTTATGATATAATTCCACAACTATTATCTCTTAAGGATATATGCATGAGATTTATACTATTAATCGATACAAAAGATGAAAAAGGTTTAATATACAAAATATCAAAGGTATTGTTTGAGCATAATGTCAATATCACTAACGAACAAGAATTTGTAGATAATCAAAATAACAAATTTTTCTACAGAAGTGAGATTAGCGGTGAAGATATAGATATCGATACGCTACAAAGAGAATTGCAAAACACCTTACCACTAGCAAATATCAAAATCACTATCAAAAGAACGAAGAATATCATCATACTAGCAACCAAAGAAGCACACGCACTTGGTGATATACTTATCAAACATTACAGCAAAGATTTAGATATCAATATCCAATGCGTTATTGCCAATAGAGATAACCTTCAAGCTTTGGTGGAGAAATTTGATATTCCGTTTTATTATATCGATGCGGATAATATAGATAGAGTAGAACATGAGAATAAAATGCTTCAAGTGATTGCTAAATACAATCCGGACTTTATAGTACTAGCAAAATTTATGAGGATTTTAACTCCAAATTTTGTCGAGAAATTTCCAAATAAGATTATCAACATCCACCACTCATTCCTACCAGCTTTTATAGGAGCAAACCCTTATAAACAAGCATATCAACGAGGTGTAAAAATCATAGGAGCTACCGCTCATTTTGTGAATAATGATTTGGATGATGGTCCAATTATCGAACAAGATATAGTAAGAGTAAACCATGAGATGAGTTGGGAAGAGATGAGAAACAAGGGTAGAGATGTGGAGAAGATTGTATTAAATAGAGCGATTAAACTAGCTATCGAAGATAGGATTTTTGTATATGAAAACAAAACCGTTATCTTATGAAACTCAAAAAATAAAATCCAAAATTATCAAAGACCGCCTCTCCCATCTCGCCAAGGAAAGAACACAATCGCTTGCTAGGATTATTATGTTTCTTATCAAGCGACACAAAGGCAAAAAGCATGTTTAATATCGTCTTATACAATCCCCAAATCCCATACAATACGGGAGCTATAGGAAGATTGTGCGTCAATACAAATGCCAAATTACATCTTATTAAACCTTTAGGTTTTAGCTTGGCACAAAAAGAGATCAAACGAGCCGGTCTTGATTATTGGCACAAGCTTAATCCCACTATTTGGGAGAGTCATGAAGAGTTTTTTAATCAAGTGGATATTGCAAGATGTTTTTTTGCGACTACCAAAGCACAAAAACCATATTTTCAAGCACAATTTAACCTCAACGATTACATAATCTTCGGTAGTGAAACTAGCGGTATTCCACTAGAAATTATGCAAAAAAACGCACAAAACATGATCACAATCCCGATGAGCCAAAATGGCAGAAGCCTAAATCTAGCTATTAGTGCGGGTATTGTGCTATATGAAGGTATTAGACAAAATTACAACATAATAAAGGATATGAGATGGTAAGATTTGCTCCAAGTCCAACAGGAGATATGCATATAGGAAATTTAAGAGTAGCTTTATTTAACTACGTTATTGCCAAACAAAAAAATGAAAAATATTTAATTAGAATAGAAGATACTGATAATGAAAGAAATATTGAAGGCAAAGATAAGGAAATTTTGCAGATTTTGAAAATCTTTGGGATTGAGTATGATCAAGTTGTATATCAAAGTGAGAATTTCAAAGTCCATTGGAAATTTGCTACTGATCTTTTAAGTCAAAAAAAGGCATTTGTATGTTTTTGCACCCCAGATGAGATAGAAAAACAACGCCAAATAGCCCAAGAAGAAAAAAGACCATATAGATATAGTGGTAAGTGCGAGGAGTTAAGTGATATAGAAGTATTGCAAAGAGAAGATGAACCATTTGTAGTAAGACTAAAAAAACCAAAAGAAAATATTAAATTTTTTGACTATATCAAAGGGGAGATGGAATTTAGTCCATTTGATATAGATAGTTTTGTGATTTTAAGACAAAATAAAATCCCTACTTATAATTTTGCATGTGCGATTGATGATATGATTTATGATATTAGCTTAATCATTAGAGGAGAAGATCATTTAAGTAATACTCCCAAACAAATCGCTATCCAAAAAGCCCTTGGATATGAAAAAGAGATAAAATACGCTCATTTGCCGATTATCTTGAATATTGATGGTAAAAAAATGTCAAAAAGAGATTCGGCATCAAGTGTTAAATGGCTACTTGAAGAAGGATTTTTACCAGAAGCAATAGCTAATTATTTGATTTTACTTGGAAATAAAACTCCAAAAGAGATATTTAGCTTACAAGAAGCGATTGAATTTTTTGATTTATCCAAACTCTCAAAATCACCAGCAAAATTTGATATAGATAAATTAAGATTCATAAACCACGAGCATCTAAAACAAAAAGATGATTTAGCAAGTCTTCTTCAAATACACAAATCACTTAATGCTTTAGCAAAAGTCTATCTTGAAGAAGCATCTACTCTAAAAGAATTAAAAGCCAAAATTGATGAAGTTTTAGCTCCAAGAGGAGAATTTGAAGAATGGCAAGAAGAGATAGAGCTTATTAAAAAAGAGATCTTAGATAATGAACTTGAGGATGATTATAATGAATTTAAAAATAGAATTTCAAAAAACACAGGATTAAAAGGTAAAAAATTATTTATGCCATTAAGACTTGTTTTGACAAATCAAACGCATGGTCCAAATATAAGTGATATTTATCCTGCAATGAAACATTTAATAAAAGAGATTGTTAATGGAAATTAGGGTATACTCTATTGAAAAAAAGGAAGAATACCAAAAAATCATTGACGAATTCATCAAACAATCAAAACAATTCGCCAATGTCCAAAACATCACCATTTTCAACAAAACCATCGCCAAGAGCAATACACCAAAGACTTATTCAGAAGTTTTTGAGCGTTATTTAAATGGATTTAATATCGCCCTAAGTCCGGAGGGTAAATTATTAGATAGTATGCAATTTGCTAAGTTAATCAACAACAAATCCAACATCAACTTTTTTATCGGGGGAGCGTGGGGCTTGGAGGATAGTTTCAAACAGCGTTGCGATACTACAATTTCGCTCACACCTCTGACATTAAGTCACAAAATAGCCAAGCTTGTGCTATTTGAACAAATATTTCGCGGACTTGCTATCAACCACAACCATCCATACCACAAATAATTACACCTCAAAGCCAATTACGGTAATATCATCATTTCTCTCATGCGAGCGTGCATATTGATCTAATGCACGCATAAGCTCTTTATGCTGCAAAAACATTGGTTTATCGTGAATTTGACTCAATAGTTGTTTAAATCGCTTTTTACCAAACGGAAATCCTTTATCACCTCCATTTTGATCCAAATATCCATCTGTGGTAATATAAAATTTCATCCCTTTATGGACATTGATGGTGTATTCGCCATATTGATATTGAGTATCACATGTCTTGTACCCTACAGAATATCTATCTCCTTTTAAGAGCTTTAATGTATCATCTACATAAAACAAAGAAGTCCATGCACCAGTAAATTTGATAATATTGCGTTTTTTATTATAATACAAGATACCTCCATCAAATCCAACATTTGCCAAAGCATCTTCCTCTTGTCTTAGTAGTTTTTTCATCGCTTCATTAAAATAGCCCATAATCCATGACGTGCTAATTTCCATCTCTGAAGTTTTAGTAAGAATCCCCATAATTTCTCTTTGAATCGCTTTTACCATCATTGTCACAAATGCCCCTGGCACCCCATGTCCAGTACAATCAATCACAAACAACAAATACTCGCTATCACGAATCTGATCAAACAACCAAATATCTCCACCTACGATATCTTTTGGACTCCACTCCACAAAATAATCCGCAAAACAAGCTGTCAATACACCAGATGGAGGAATAATAGCCCCTTGAATCAACGCAGCATACCTAATAGAATCTTGAACGTGTTTGTGCATTATCTCCAATTCATGTTTGGTTTTTGCTAGCAATGCTTCAGCTCTTTTTTTGGTTGTAATATCATACCGAATAGCGGTATATCCACACGGTGTGTGTTTGCAAGTAGGCAATACCATACTATAAAGCCAATATTCTTGGGAGTTTTTAGTTTTGTTTTTAATCTCCCCTTCCCACAATTTACCGCTCTTGATTGTTTGCCACATTTGTTGAAATACTTCTTTTGGAGTATCGCCAGCTCCGACTATACTGTGCGGCTTACCTATGAGTTCTTTTTTGGAATATCCGCTAATCTTACAAAAGGCTTTTGAGACGTGAGTAATAATCCCATCTTCATCCGTTTGAGAAAAAATCACATACTCATCCATAGCATCCATTAATTGCACCATACGTGCATATATCGCCACACTTGTTTGGATGCTTTTATTTATAGATTTACTCATCTGCCCAAACTCATCATTAGTGTGCAGCTCAATCTCTTGCACTTGCTTAGTAGGGTCAGCCAAATAATCAAAAAACGAATTGAGACCTTGCTGGAAAGAAACAAGCGGTTTATTAACCAATTTTTTAAGTAAAAATATAATCAACCATACAATCACTATACTTGCAATAATAAAAATCAATACCAATCGTATAAAGCTTTGGTTGATTTCTTGATTAATCATATCCATCTTGTGATGTAAAGCGTTAATTTCTTGTTGTTTGAGTTTCTTGATATCACTAATGATATGACTAATATCGTAATATACACGAAACATACCTATTTTCTCGCCATCTACTACCAAAGGATAAGCAAACGATGGATAATGCACAAACGACTTCGGTATAGCATGTGCATGAACCAATCTCCCCTTCTCTCTTACAACCGTTAGGAAATTTTCACCAACCGTATCATCATAAATATTTACAGCTTTGATGTGAGAATTTTGCAAAAAATCCTGTAATGTCTTCAAAGCGGAATTTACATCTGAATTATACAATGCATTTGCCACACCGCTCACAAGAGATTGCGAGAGCGTTTTTAGTTGATTTGTGGTATAGTGAATCTTCAAATCTTCTTGTTTGGTGATATATTTAAGAATAGTATCTTTTTGCTGGGTTTTTAATTCATCTATAATCTTGATTTGATTTTGATACACATACACTCCCACGATACTCATAATAATAATCAATGATATCGAAATCGCTAGTGCTGTTTTGTATGCGATACTGTTGGTAAGAGCCATGATACTACTTATATTTGTGAATGATACGTTGATAGAAATTAGTAGCTTTTATTCGATCTAACGCCTCTTGATAAGCTTGAATAACACTATCATCAGTATCTTTATTAAACGCATAATACAAATCACTCTTTTGTAATACGTACACTACTTTGAAGTCATCGGGATTTAGATGATGAGATTTTAGCTCATATCGTGCCACGTTAATCTCATATGCAAACATATCTATTCTGTGTTTTAGCATTTTATAAACATTTAACATTACCGGATTAGTCGTACTTATAGCATCGATATGATCGGCTCTAACACCTTTTGAGAGTAACAATTGCTCCCCTATATCATTAATCACCGCACCGATTTTATAGCGATTCAAATCATCAATAGAGTGTATTTGGATATTGCTTGATTTAGGTGCAATAACACAAATAGTAGAAGACATAATCGGTCCAACCCATTTAAACAATTTCTCCCTATTCTTCGTCCGTGCAGTAGTAAAGAGCATGCTATTTTTCTTTTTGGTAGTAATAAGATACCCTCTTGCCCACGGCAGTAGTTTGATATCGTCTCTTGTAAGAGTAGAATTTAGTTCTTTAAACATCTGCACAAGAATATCAACGGATATGCCTTGGAGACGGTTATTAAGCTTCATATTGTAAGGAGGAGAATTTTCCGTATAGATTTTGATATGATCGATATTAGCAGCGTATAGGAAACTGCTATATAGAAATACCCAAGCCAACACAAGTCTCATCACTCCTCCTTTGTAGCTTCCAATTTTTCTAGTAACTCGTTGGCAATCTTTTGGTATTTGAAGACTTCATATTTTGCACTCAATAAAGCATTTAAAAGTTCTTTAATTTGTTCTTTGGAGTGACTGATGTGTTCTAACTCATGCTGAATATAATCCCCAAATTCATCATCCAATTCTAATTTTAGTTTTTTACCAACTAAAGTTATTTCTATTTTTTTCATTGACCAAGAATCGCCTCAATTTTACCGACAATTTCCTCCAACTCCAAGTCTTTTAGTGCAATCGCTTCTTGTAACTGTGCATTTTGTAGCTGCAGCTCTTCATTTTGAGATTTTAAATTCTCCATTTGGGTTTGGCACTCTTCGATAGTTTTTTGTGCTTGTTGGTATTTTTGCAATAAATTATCTATTTTATCGTTTAATAATTCTAATACGTTCTCTTGCATATCCTCTCCTTACGTTGATATAACGTGATTATATCACAAAAAATATCTTTTGTAAAGATTCTTATTTTGGCTTATCTACATTCATCCATGCAGATACAACCACAAACATTTCATAACTTATAAAATTTCATCCATCACAGTGATAAAAAAAATAATTGGAAATGAAATGGGATTAAATTTGGTATAATTAGCATAAAAAATTGCAAGGATTTATATGAGAACAAACTGGGTAAAAAATAGAACAGGAAATGTAAGAACTCAGATGTATTATGCTAAAGAAGGTATTATTACAGAAGAGATGCAATATGTAGCAAATATCGAAAATTTAGACGAAGAGTTTGTAAGAAGTGAGGTAGAGAGAGGACGTCTTATAATACCGGCTAATATCAATCACACACATCTTGAACCGATGGCTATCGGTATCGCTTCTAAATGTAAAATCAACTCAAACATTGGAGCAAGTGCCCTAGCAAGCAATATAGAAGAGGAAGTAAGAAAGGTGAAGACATCTATCAAATACGGTGCGGATACGATTATGGATTTGAGCACCGGTGGGAGACTCGATGAGATTAGAGAAGCAGTGATTAAAGCATCAAGTGTGCCTATTGGGACGGTGCCTATTTATCAAATCATCGATGAGATTGGAGATGTCAAAAAACTAACCATCGATAAGATGCTTGATGTGCTTGAGAGACAAGCAAAACAAGGAGTGAGTTATTTTACGATTCATGCGGGATTGCTTCTTAGAATGATGCCAGAAATCTCAAAAAGAAAAATGGGAATCGTAAGTAGAGGTGGGAGCTTGATGGCTTCTTGGATGCTTGAGCATCACAAAGAAAACCCGTTTTATACGGCATTTGATGACATACTTGATATTTGTAGAAAATACGATGTAGCCTTATCTTTGGGGGATAGTTTAAGACCAGGGTGTTTATATGATGCAAGTGATGAAGCTCAAATAGGGGAACTAAAAGTATTAGGTGAGCTTACCTTAAAAGCATGGGATAAAGATGTGCAAGTGATGATAGAAGGGCCAGGGCATGTGCCAATTAACGAGATTGAAAGAAATGTAAAATTAGAAAAAATTTACTGTCACGAAGCTCCGTTTTATGTATTAGGACCGCTTGTGCTCGATATTGGAGCTGGGTATGACCATATTGGTAGTGCTATTGGTGCGGCGATGGCTGGTTGGTATGGTGTTAGTATGCTTTGTTATGTAACACCAAAAGAGCATTTAGGACTACCAAATGATGAAGATGTAAGAGAAGGGATTATCGCTTATAAAATAGCCGCACATGCAGCTGATATAGGTAGAAAAAGACCAGGAGCAAGGGATATTGATGATAAGATGAGTGATGCAAGGTATAATTTTGATTGGAAAACTCAATTCGAATTAGCCCTTGATAGCGATAGAGCTAGAGAATATCACGATGAAACTTTACCGCAAGAAGTGTTTAAAGAAGCGGAATTTTGTAGTATGTGTGGTCCAAAATTTTGTAGTTATAAAGTAACGCAAGATAGTTTAGAAAATTTTAATTGGGAAGAATTTAAAAAAGAGATTACAAAGGAACATAATGAATAAAATCGCAATAATAGGACTTGGGTATGTAGGGCTTCCTTTGGCTCATGCATTTAGTTTCAAATATGATGTAGTTGGATTTGATATAGCAAAAAGCAGAATTGAAGAATTACAAAATGGGTATGATAGAACATTAGAACTTAGTGAGAAGCAAGTAAAAG
>JAADDX010000077.1 GCA_013153685.1 Campylobacterota bacterium
AACTACGGCTCCAATGGTGGTCGCTACTGGGCTCGAACCAGTGACCCTCAGCTTGTAAGGCTGATGCTCTCCCAACTGAGCTAAGCGACCAAAAAGTGGTGACCCCTACGGGACTCGAACCCGTGTCGCCGCCGTGAAAGGGCGGTGTCCTAACCGCTAGACGAAGGGGCCAACCTTGTTAGGACTGATGGTGGTGACCCGTATTGGATTCGAACCAATGGCCCTCTCCTTAAAAGGGAGATGCTCTACCGACTGAGCTAACGGGTCTAACAAATCGATGGAATGGAATTTTATTAAAAAAAATTCCATTTGTCAAGTCTTATGCAAAAATTTAGGGGTTTTACGCGATCATTCTTTTTCTAGTTCTATTATTTCCCGAATTTCCTTGAGGAGTTTTTTGAATTTTTCAATATCTAGTGGTTTTGAGAGATAAAAATTCATTCCTGCTAATAAAAATCTTTCCTTATCACCGGTGAGTGCGTTGGCACTTAATGCGATGATAATTGTTGGCTTGAGATTGTTAGCTTTTTCAATTTCTCTGATTTTTTTGGTAGCTTCACTTCCAGACATGTTTGGCATATTTTCATCCATCAAAATAAAATCATATTTATTTTCTTTAAATTTCTCCACAGCTTCCAATCCGTCATTTGCCACATCAAATGTCATACCCATTTTTTGCAATATTACCTTCATAAACATCTGATTAGCGATATTATCTTCTACCAATAATACGTGGTAGTGGAATTTTTCATCCTCAAGGGCTACTTTTTGTTTGGTGATATGCTTGATTTCTCCTCTTTTGGTTGCTGGAATTTCGAAATAGAATCTACTTCCTTTATTTACCTCACTCTCTACTTTTAACTCTCCACCCAACAATTGCACCAATCTATAACTAATAGATAGCCCAAGTCCGGTCCCACCAAATTTTCTAGTAGTAGAAGTATCCGCTTGTGTAAATGCTTCAAAGATATGCGAGAGTTTATCTGGCGGAATTCCTATCCCTTCATCTTTAACTTCTACAAATAGAGTTTGGGATTTGTCGTTATATTTGACATTTAAGAAGATGTTTTTACCTTCTGGCGTGAATTTAATAGCATTGCTCAATAAATTGGCAATTACTTGTTTAATTCTTGTAGGGTCTGATATGATGTTGTATTTGAGATTTTCTTCAAGTTGGAGATTGATTCTTTTTTCTGTTGCTTTGGTTTTGAATAATGTATAGATGATTTCTATCTCCTCTTTTGGATTAAATTCTACATATTCAATCACCAATTTTCCAGATTCTATCTTTGAAAAATCTAATATGTCATTGATAATATTTAGTAGATTTTCACCAGATTTTTCTATGATATCGAGATATCTTTGACTCTCTTTATCTAGATCTTTATCTTGTAGGATTTTGATAAATCCAAACATTGCATTAAGAGGCGTTCGTATCTCATGCGACATATTTGCTAGAAATTCGCTTTTTACCTTCGCAGCTCTCTCGGCTGCTTCTTTGGCTTCGTATAGAGCATCTTCATGTTTTTCAAAAATTTGTTCAATGTATTGAATTACTCTAAGAGTGATAAGTAAAATAAGAATAATTACAACACTTGCAGCAATTAAAAATTGTTTGATGACATTTCTTGTGAGGTGGTGAATGTTGCGTTGTACGTCTTTGATGAGTTGATTGATTTTATCTAAGTTTACCTCTTTTACTATGTACATATTAAGTAGATCATAATATGTATACATATACATTTTGTCTTTGTAGGTGAATTGTTCTATATCACCGGTTTTGGCGAGTTTGGCATGCAAAAATCCTTTGTCTTGGAGATTGGAATAGATGATTTGCTTATTTTGGGTAAATATAGAGAAGTGATGGATGTTTGAATGTTTGAAAAATAGCGATATTCTGTGGTAGATGTATTGTTTTACTTGTGATTGCGAAAAATAGCTTCCTATAAAAATTTTGAGCGGCTGGAAATATTTGGCATATCCTATTTGATTGTATACTACATCGCCTTTTTTAATATACCATTCGTTAAATACACCTTCTGGAAATTCTTTAAGCTCACTGATAAATTCACGTAATACGATATTTTTGGTTTTAGGATTTTGATATTCCAAACTCTCTCTTACTTCTTTAGAAGCTAAGATTGCTTTAG
Source organism: Campylobacterota bacterium (assembly GCA_013153685.1). Classification (GTDB taxonomy): domain Bacteria; phylum Campylobacterota; class Campylobacteria; order Campylobacterales; family JAADDX01; genus JAADDX01. The sequence continues at coordinate 2,151 of JAADDX010000077.1, forward strand.
CATCGATAGTATATACGAAATACGGTCTATCTTTACGCGATAATATACGCAAGATATCGGCAATTTTATGAATGGCTTGTGTTGGAGGGTTGGTGTTGTATTCATGTTGGATGATTTTATATCCGTTATTTACAAAGTCCATGAGGTTTTTATTGTAAAATCGTTGAATAATTTGTCGCGTATTTTTGGATACATTAAGGATAGCTTCGATATCTATCTTAGCGTGTTTGATAGCATCTTGTTTTATCTGAACTACCTCCTCTTTCATATAATTTCTAAAATAATTACTAATTCCGAAAATAGAGACAAAAATCAATACCACAGATACCACAAGCACTCCTGCCATTGGTATTAGTTTGATTAATAGACTGATTTTGGCTTTATCTTTTAATAAAGTATCGTTATTTGGCATTATCTCTCCTTGCAACCTATCTTATATTCACACCATTTACATGTATTTTCTGCTTTTTGAAATACTTTCTCATCTACTACAATATCCTCAGCTTCTTTGACTTGAGTAGGTAAAACCACATCATACAACCTCTGAGGCTGCGGCACGACGCGGATAAATTCACCCGCTTTTATATCCCAATAACCGGTGATAATTTCCTTTTGTGGATATTGTTTTTGTGCCCACAAATAATAAAATTCCAATTGAAATTCGTATGGATGTTTGATGATGTGTTCTACATCTGCACTCTTGTAATCTATCAAAATAATTTTATTATCAATAAAATCTACTCTATCAACTTTTGCTACATATTTATCATTTATACTAAGCCATTCTTCTGTTATGTGTGTCGCGTTTTTGAGATTATAAAAATCGCTTTGAGTAAATTTCCTAATCCCCTCTTCATACATTACCCTAATTTCAAGTATTTCTTTTTTGGTGTTTAATTTTTGGTAAATTAAGTCCATAAGTGTACCAAAATAATCCTCAGATGAGGATAAACTTTCCTTATTTTTTACTATTTTTTCCATAGCTTGATGAAAAACGTTACCAAAATGTATCTTGTTATCTTCATCAGTAATATTAAGCACTTTACTCAAGTAATATTTTTTGGGACATTCTAGTAATGTTTTGAGAGATGTGGGGGTGAGAGGAAATTTGATATCAAAGGTTTCTTCATATTTTGTAATTTGTGGCGGAGTGTCGTATTGGTATATCACCTCTTTGTATTTTTCATCGTGGTTTTGCCCCGTTTTACCTAATTCATACAAAAATTTACTTGGATTAGCATCGGATGATAATTCATAACTAATAGCGACTTGTTTGGCATTATTGATGAGTGTATAATAATAATGTTTTTGCAGATTTTCTTTGTCCGCTTGTGTTGGGAGATTGGATTTGTGACGTATAGCGGTATTTAAAAAGAGGTCTTTTGAATTTACGTTGGGGATGTATGAATCATTAAAATCCACTATAATCACCCCTTCATACGCCATACCTCTACTCTCTAAAAGACCCATTACAGTGACTTTACCGCTATATACATCATCAAAGCTTAACTGCTTCCATCTATTAAGAATCAAAAATAAAAATTCCTCTTTGCTAAGTAATGTCTCAAAACGTCTTAATACAAACAAATCTTCTTGGATTACTTGCTTTTCTTTGTCTGTAATGTGTGTTTGTATGAAATCCAATAAAGAAGAATTGTTATACTGCGATAACACAGATGCAATTTTTTGATAGCTAATTTCGTCATTGTTGATAAGATATTCGTATAGTGCTTTGAGGGTGATGTAGATATTAGAATGGGTAAAACTCTCTCCCATAGCAAAATTTAGATTACTATACACATCCCAATCTGCCAAAAATTCACTAAATCTCTCATCCGGTAAAATTACCGCTATGTTTTGTGCTTCTATCCCTTGTGCTACAAACTCGGCAATTTTTGCAAATACGAAATTTATCTGTGTTAGCCTTTTGGAAAATGAGCTTACTTGGATATTGGTGTTGGTAGGTAACTTGTATAATTGGTATGCTGTATTGGAATGTGGATCAATTTTGTAGCAATATCCTACTTGAAGAGTCTGAAACATTTTGGCAATAAGCGTTTGATTAAATTTTGTTACGTTTGTATAGATGGAAATCGGGATGGAAATTTGTTTGAGTATCTCTCTTTCAAATTTGGGCAAATATCCATCTAGATAAATTTCTATCTCTTCTATATTCTGCAATATTCCCGTATTGATTTTGTAATCATCTATCAAAAACACATCCGTATATCCATCTTGCAAGAGCAAAGTTTGGTAGTTGTGTTTGATTTGTTTGATAATTGATAGATGTTCTTGATATTCTGTATACGTATCTGCCGTGACGATAGTATCGATTGATACCCCCTCTAGAAAAATTTCTCTCAAAAAGCCAAATATAAACTCACTATCACTAAAAAAACTTAAAAATTCTTTTTTAAAACCCAATTTTTCTATATCTATTTGCTCGATAGCTTTGAATAAGTATATCTTTCTAAGGTCTTGGTCTATAAATTTTTTATTTCTAACTGTAATAATTTTTTCAAAGAATTCCCCGATGGTGTAGTGTTTGGGGAGTATAGTATCGTGAAATTGACTAAGCCAATTACGAATTTTTCTTTTAGTAGAGAATAAGAGCAATTTCATTCATCATCCTCATCCCACCTATTATTGTATGTTTGATATTTGGGGTCATCCTTGATAGAATCTAAATCCTTTTTAACTACCTTATACATTTTATATATGTTCAATATCGCAGCACTAATCCCCCAAAACACACCTAACCAAAATAACCACTCATAACCAAATACATTTTCCATCACCTTACCGATACCCACTCCTAGCAAAATAGCTACTACCATGGAAATACCAAGTGATAATTTATTAGCTCCTTCTATGACCGGTTTGAATTTGGGTGTATCGCTCATATATATTCCTTAGTTTGTTGATATAAAATTAGCCATTTTATCAAAATAACCTTAATTTTACTTTAATTTTGTTTATTTCTGCCAAAAATTTACAAAAATTTATAAAATTTAGCTAAAACAACTTGACAAAGCTACACTCAATTTGATATAATGCCGCCAAATAAAGTTGAAAACCAATAAATGAATTGGTTAAGGAGGAAATTATGAACAATATTTTTGAAAAATTAACAAATCAAATGACAGAAGCGATTGAGAGTGGAATTAGCCTTGCACTTCATTCGCAAAATCCAGAAGTGGATAATATTCACGTATTATGGGGGCTTGTAACAAATACAAATTCTATTTTAAATCAAGCTTTAAATAAAATGAATGTAGATAAGACTGCTATTGAATTAGAATTAAAATCAGCAGCTAATAATCTACCAAAAAGTAGCGGTGTAACAAAAGAAAATATCAAAATTTCAAGAAATTTAGTAGATGCACTTACAAAAGCAGAAGCTTACGCTACAAGTTTGGGTGATCAATATATCGCGGTTGATACGTATTTAATCGCAAATACTGATACATTCAAGCAATATTTTGAAAAATATTTAGATGTAACTGAACTTAAAAAAACTCTTGAAGCTATAAGAGGTGGAAAACAAATCACTGATAAAAGTGGTGATGAAAACCTTGAAGCTTTAAGTAAATATGGAATTGACCTTACTCAAAAAGCATTAGAGGGAGAATTAGACCCGGTAATTGGTAGAGATGAGGAAATCCAAAGAATGATGCAAATCCTTATTAGAAAAACAAAAAACAACCCTATTTTACTTGGTGAGCCAGGGGTTGGTAAAACAGCATTAGTAGAAGGATTAGCACAAAGAATAGCAAACAAAGAAGTGCCAGTAAGCCTTCAACACAAAAAAGTAATTGCCCTTGATATGACTGCATTAATCGCAGGTGCAAAATATAGAGGGGAATTTGAAGATAGATTAAAAGCGGTAGTTGATGAAGTAAAAAAAGATGGAGATATTATCCTTTTTATCGATGAAATTCATACAATCGTAGGAGCTGGGGCTAGTGAAGGAAGTATGGATGCAGCAAATATCCTAAAACCAGCACTTGCAAGAGGTGAGCTTCATACAATCGGTGCTACGACTTTAAAAGAATATAGAAAATATTTCGAAAAAGATGCAGCACTTCAAAGAAGATTCCAACCAGTAAAAGTAGATGAGCCAAATCAAAACGAAGCTTTAAGAATTATGAGAGGAATCAAAGAAAAACTTGAAGCACACCATAATGTAACTATTTATGATAGTGCATTAATCGCCGCGGTTAAATTATCAAGCAGATATATTACTGATAGATTTTTACCGGATAAAGCTATTGACTTAATCGATGAAGCGGCGGCTGAACTTAAAATGCAAATTGAAAGTGAGCCAACGGAACTTTCTAAAATCAAAAGAGAGATTCAAAACTTACTTGTAGAAAAAGAAGCTCTTGCGATGGAAGAGAGTGATAAAAATAAAGAAAGAATTGCGGAAATTGAAAAAGAATTAGCTGATTTAGAAGAGAAAAAAAGACAGCTTGAAGCTCAATTTAATACTGAAAAAGAAGTATTTAATAAAATCGCGGCTATTAAAGCGGAAATTGATAGTTTAAGAAACGAAGCTGAGAGAGCAAAAAGAAATGGTGAGTTTCAAAAAGCAGCGGAAATTGAATACGGAAAAATTGTAGAAAAAGAAAATGAGCTAAAAGCATTGCAAGAACAATGGGATAAAATGCAAAAAGAAGGAACACTTCTTAAAAATGCCGTTGATGAAGAGATGATTGCAAGTATTATTTCAAGATGGACGGGTATTCCGGTAACTAAAATGCTTCAAAGTGAAAAAGAAAAAATATTACACGTTGAAGATGAACTTAAAAAATCGGTAGTAGGACAAGATAAAGCTATCCAAGCAGTAGCAAGAGCTATTAAAAGAAATAAAGCAGGATTATCTGATCCAAAAAGACCAATTGGAAGCTTTATGTTTTTAGGTCCTACTGGAGTTGGTAAAACTGAAACAGCTAAAACATTAGCTAAATTCTTATTTGATGATGAGAAAAACTTAATCAGATTTGATATGTCTGAATATATGGAAAAACATAGTGTAAGTAGATTAGTTGGTGCAGCTCCAGGATATGTAGGATATGAAGAAGGAGGACAACTAACTGAAGCAGTTAGAAGAAAACCTTATAGTGTAATACTATTTGATGAGATTGAAAAAGCACATCCAGATGTATTTAATATCTTGCTTCAAGTATTAGATGATGGAAGACTTACTGATAATAAAGGTGTAACGGTTGATTTTAAAAACACAATTATTATCTTAACATCAAATCTTGGAAGTCAACAAATCATGGAATTACACGATGAAAAAGATAGAGAAGATGCGGTATGGAAGATATTAAAACAACATTTAAAACCAGAATTTTTAAATAGACTTGATGATATTGTAATCTTTAATCCATTAGGAAAAGAGCAAATTAGACAAATCATCGATATTATGTTACAAGGACTTCAAAGAAGACTTGAAGAGAGACAAATTACTATTAACTTAACTGAAAGAGCAAAAGATTATATCGCAGAAGCTGGATTTGATCCGGTATTTGGTGCAAGACCACTAAAAAGAGCATTATATTCGATAGTAGAAGATACATTGGCTGAACTTATCCTTGAAGATAAAGTAGTTGATGGAGATAATGTAACTTTTGATGTAGAAAATGGAGAGATTGTAACCAAAATCAACTAATCTCTCTATTTCATCTTTGATGAATACAAACTACACAAACTCTCTCCCCCTTTTTTGTCTCTTTTAATCTATAGTTTTGATGGAAATTTGTAATTTATTATAATTTTCGCTACAATTACGTAAAAAAGAAGGATTACAATGAGATTAATTTTGATATTTTTTAGCTTGATTTACTTATATGCGAGTGATTTGGAGATAGTAAAATATGTATCAAATCAACCACCGAAAATATTAGTAGAATATCAGAATTTGCCTTATGCACTCCAGAGAATATTGAGATTGGATTCTAAGATTATCTCTCATTACGTAGTGGATTTTGGTATAGAGAATCATATCTCAAATATCAAATCAGAAGTAGAGACAGATAACTACAAAGGGTATAATTACCTATTGAGGTTAAATTGGACAAATAACCAATTACAGGCTATTTTGTATGACCTTCACAAGCACGTGACACTTCTTTACAAACTTTACAATGCATCTAGTTATTCGGTATATCCGTTTGTTATTCACGCATTAAGTTATGATATCAATAACAAACTTGGATTTGATGATGTAGGGTGGATTAAACAAAAGATAGTATATTCTATCTACACTGCACCAAAAGAACAAGATATATTTTTAGCCGATGTTACGTTAACGTATAGAAAGAAGCTGATTAGTGGGGGATTAAATGTATTTCCAAAATGGGCCAATCCACAACAAACGGAAATATACTACACCAAGCTAGAAACTCAACCGGTGTTATATAGATACAATATCTATACTGGTGAGAGAAAAAGAGTATTATCAAGCAAAGGGATGTTGATTGTCTCTGATGTAAATGGTGATGAGTTGTTGCTCACATTGGCAGTAGATGACCAACCAGATATTTACAGATACAACACCATCAACCATTCCCTCACAAGACTTACAAAATTTGCCGGTATCGATGTAAATGGACAATTCTATGATAACGATAAGATCGTATTTATTTCGGATAGATTAGGATATCCCAACGTATACCAAAAAGATCTTAATACAAACAAAGTCTCAAAACTCATCCATCACGGAAGAAATCACATAGCAGTATCTGCATATCATGATAACGTGGTGCTTAGCTCAAGAGAAACTAACTACGCATTTAGTCCAAATACGTTTAATTTATTGTTAATTAACAAAAATACCAACTTCATCAAGCGACTCACTTACGGTGGTAAAAATTTCCTGCCGACTTTTTCGTCTGATGGTGGAACGATACTTTTTATCAAAGAACAACGATTTAATTCCAAACTGGGAATTATCAGACTAAAAGAAAATAAGATATTTTATTTCAAAATTAGTAAAAAAATGCAATCATTTGATTTTTAATTTTGATATAATTAGAAAACCGAACAAAAAAGGAGCAAAAAATGAAAAAAAGATTAATGATGGCAGTAGGAATAGTAGGATTTTTGGTGGGATGTGGATCTCAACCAAGTTTGCAATCGTCACAAGAACAAAACAACTCTGCACAACAAGCGGTATCGCAAGCACAGCCGGTAGAGACGGATTTGACGGATAATACTGTTGTGAATGTTGCAAAAGACTCTGTAACTCAACAAAACATCAACCAAAAATTAGCAAGTGCACTTAGTCAAAATGTGGTGCATTTTGATTTTGATAAATACAATATCAAACAAAGTCAATTACCGATAGTGCAAAATGTAGCAAATCTTATCAAAGACACAAAAGGTAATTTCACTGTAAGAATCGAAGGAAATTGTGATGAGTGGGGGAGTGATGAATATAACTACGCTTTAGGATTAAAAAGAGCTAAGACAGTAAAACAAGCATTAATTGATTTGGGTGTTGATGCGAAAAAATTAGCAATTATCAGCTACGGTGAGAGCAATCCGGTATGTACTGCTCATACAAAAGAGTGCTGGGCAAAAAATAGAAGAGATAACTTCACATTATTACCGTAATGAAAAAAATATTATTCACAATTGTTACTACATCTATTTTGAGTGCTGAGCCTTCGGCATTTATGGCTGGGGATTTGAATTCCCCCAATCCATACGGCTTGACAAAGGATGAGCAGTTTATTTATCAAAACAAACAAAACATCCAAAAACTCTATAGCTACCTTCAGCAACAACACAAAGAAATTGAACAATTAAAACTGCAACTTGTAAATTATAAAATGTCAAATGACGAAATCAAACAAAAACTACAAGGAATTAATAGCGTATTACCTTCATTTGATGATATTGCTACGCAGTTAGCGACACTTAAAGCCGATTTAAACAATACAAACGTAGCTCTTTTTGCTCTAAAAGATGAAGTAGCAAAACTCAAAACAACAGTCGACAAAAACAAAAAAGTAACCGATAAAAGCATCCAGACTATTATTGCACTAGTAGAGAAATTAGCACAAAATATAGACAAAATGCAACACACTCCAACCAAACATCCAAAAACTACTGATTTTAAAAGCTGGAAATATCCCAAAGTGTTTAATGCGGCACTACAACACCTAAAACAAGGCCATTTTCAAAAAGCCGCTCAAATGTTTAGCTATCTTTATGCACACAACTATAAGCCGGCTACGAGTTTGTTTTATTTGGGTGAGATTGAGTATAAACAAGGCAATTTCAAAACAGCTTTAAGCTTTTATAAAAAATCGATTTCTTTATACCCAAAAGCTTCATATACGCCGGAATTGTTGTATCATGCCGGATATAGTTTTGAGAAATTGGGTCATAAGCAATCTGCAAAGAAAAGTTATCTAAAAATAATCAAAGATTTTCCAAAATCGATGTTTGTTAAATATGCAAAAAAAAGATTAAAAAATCTAAAATAGGAGAAATAATGAGAAAAAGAATGGCAGATACTATTAGATTTTTAGCAGCAGATATGGTGCAAGAAGCAAATTCAGGACACCCAGGGGCTCCTCTTGGGCTTGCAGATATTATGGTAGTGTTGAGTGAATATCTCACTCTTAACCCTAAAAATCCAAATTTTATAAATAGAGATAGACTTGTATTTTCGGGAGGACATGCGAGTAGTTTAGTATATTCTATGCTTCATTTATGGGGATTTGATGTAAGCTTAGATGATTTAAAAAATTTTAGACAACTTGGTAGCAAAACTCCAGGACACCCAGAATACGGACATACACCAGGGGTGGAAGTGACTACCGGACCTCTTGGGCAAGGTGTTGCAAATGCGGTAGGATTTGCAATGGCTGAGAAGTTTATATCAAATAAATTTCCTCAGATTAATCACAAAGTATATTGCCTTTGTGGTGATGGTGATTTAGAAGAAGGGATTAGTTATGAAGCTTGTAGTTTGGCTGGTAAGCATAACTTAAATAACCTTGTAATCATTTATGATGATAATTCTATTTCTATTGAAGGTAATGTAGAAATTGCATTTAATGAAGATGTAAAACAAAGATTTGAAGCACAAGGATTTAGAGTAGTGCA
>JAADDX010000032.1 GCA_013153685.1 Campylobacterota bacterium
GTATCTACATCATGCATCTCAAATTTCAAAGGCGTTACGGCGTTTTGTTTGTCATCGATGTATATTTTACCGTCTTTGAGACCCACATCTACGAATTCTTTTGAATTTTGCACTGCCGCTTTATAGTCTGAGTTGCTATTGGTTGCTGGTAGATTATTACTAACTAACATTCCTATTACGTCGTCTAATTGTTGATAAGTAATCCCTTTTGTAGTGTGTGTCACATTACACACCTCACAAGTTACTGGATCCATCTCGGTAGTTGTGGTAACGATATCATGAATAGGGGTTTTATTTCCTTCATTATCATATATATCATACGTATTTCCATCTACAGTAAATGTAGATAAGTGCCCGTTACTATCTGGTGTATCTCTAAGGGTGATAAAAGCTGTTTTGTTATTTCCATCTTTGTCTATGTAATTAAGCTCAAGTGTCTTACCATCTATATCATCCTTTCCACTCACATCAATAAGCTCTGTATTTTCTGTAGCGTATGTTTGAGTGTTTCTATCTACTTGCGGCACGTTTGATGTTAGTGTGCTACCATTTACCGAAAAAAAAGTTTTATCATACGTTAACCCATCCATTCTTCTAAATAAAGATAACGAATTATCATTTGAATCTTGTGCATCCATTGATAAAGACAAATCCGAATGTTCTGTTTTGTCTTCTAGTGTATTATCTACGATGTTGATTTTACCATGGTCTAGACTCACAGTCACATCACCAAAATTGTCTTGAATCGTATCTATTATATCTTGCATTGTGGTATTGCTATCGATATTGAGCGACACATCTACACTATTTCCATCAGTGTCGGTTCCCGTAAATTTAATATGATCCAAGTTATCATCGGTATCGTTTCCGATTACATCATATACTTTGTCTGTATTTACAGCTATTTTGTCATTATCAATTCTTCTAAATTCAGTATTTAGTGTAAAAACTCTGTTATCAAAATTTTTATTTTGAGCACTTGGTGTGGAAATATCTCTAATCCCCGCAAATTGACTTTTGGTAAAATTCACCACATAATCCCCATTTTTTACCAAATCATCCACGCTACCTTCGTCCGTATCACTCGCTACTAGATTAAAATCACTAATCAATTTCCCTGATGTAGTATCCTTTACTTCTATTTGCCCAAAGTCATTCATTGTTACATCCACAGCTTGATTTCCAGCTGTATTTCCAAATGCTTGTCCAATAGAATCTAACAAATCACTAATTTTAGCGGAGTTTGTAAGCATGAACTTCTCACTAAAACTCTCCCCATCTGGCTTTTTACCGCTTAGATAAAAATAACTCTTACCATCTTCATAAGTATCATTTGCACTATCGTATACATCTTCTACACCAGTTAACATCCGAATCTCATCATCTGCACTAAGTGATACTTCTTCTGGTGGATTTTCGCTATCGGCTACTTGACCGTGTTCTTTGATATCTTTATCGATATACAACTTTCCATCATCTCCCCTTACTACAAATTCCGGATGTTCTTTTAGAGCATTGAAATGTTGAACGTTGGTTGAGATATGTTTATTGTAATCCCTATCAATTCCTTCAAACAAACTCGCCCCATCTATATTGTAAGCTAAATCAACGTTTGAGCCTATTTTAGCTTTGATTCTCTTATCATTACCGTGGTAATTACCTTCATCATCGATAGGTTTGGTATCAAAAGCGGTCCCAGCAAACAGATATTTTCCATCTATTGAGGTATTGGCTAAATTTTGCAAATGGTCTCTTAGTGCTTGCAAGTCGTTTGCCAACGCTTCGTAGTTTGTGGTGTTGTTATCCGCATTTGCCGCTTGTAAAAGCTTGGTTTTGAATGTTTGTAAGGTAGTAATCATGTCATTTAGTGTCGTATCGGTATTGTTGGAAAATGTTTGGGCTTGTTTTGATGTATTTAGGACTTGATTGAGAGAATTACTCTCAGAATCTAGTCTAAGCGTGTCGGTAAATACCGCTGGATCATCATACATTTGATCAATCTTCATTCCGCTTGATAATTGATTGTTTACCGTATTCAAATCAGAATAAGTTCTTTGTTGCTCGTATAAAAATTTCGAATAAAACGTATTTGTGGTAATTCTCATAACCCCTCCTTTATCTAGTAAGCATATTCCAAGTCGCTACTAGTTGCATGTGTTATACAATAAATATATATTAAATAATAAGCAATTTTTGTTCCTTTATAAAGTATCGGATGTGCTTTCAAATTTTGTAATTTTATTGGGTATATGTTTCAAAAATAAACTTTTTTGCAAAAAAATGCATTTTTTTTCAAAAAACTATTGTAATTATTTAAAAAAAAGTGTAAAATGTCGTTATACAAACCAGTTGTAAGTTTAATATGATACAAGGAGAGGTGATGAAAAAGAGTGAATTGTTAGCAGCTGTTGCTAAAAAAACAGGGCTTAGTAAAGCAGACGTTGATGCTGTAATCTCAGCTACAATCGATACTATTACAGAAGCGGTATCAAAAGGTGAGAAAGTATCTTTTATTGGATTTGGAAGCTTTGAATTAACAACAAGAGCAGCAAGAAAAGCAAAAATCCCTGGAACTGACAAAGTAGTAGATGTTCCGGCAAGTAAAAGTGTTAAATTTAAAATTGGTAAAAAATTAAAAGACGCTGTAAACAAATAAGCCTCTCTGGCTTATTCAATGCCGATGTGGTGGAATTGGTAGACACGACGGACTCAAAATCCGTTGGGATTTCCCGTGAGGGTTCGAGTCCCTCCATCGGCACCATAAACAATCTTCATTTTAGCTTACCGTGCGAATATCAATCATCGTTATCAAAGTTGTTTTGTTATCTGTTATATGCAACTCGTATAAATTAATCCAAAAGGAGTAGTAATGGAGATACTAAATCATGTAATATTCGGTTTACCGCTTTATAAATACATAGTAGCAATTGGTGTTTTTGTGTTGTTTTTGGTATTACGTAAAGTATTTACCATCACTGTCATAAAGAGTGCTCAAATATTTGTATCCAAAACAAAAACTCAAGTGGATGACAAAATTTTATCCGCTCTTTCTAAACCGTTGGATTTGTTGTTTATTGTAGTAGGATTATATTTGGCGGCTGTGGTGATTAGAATAGATACGATAGTAGTGTTGCTTACAAAAAGTTTGACTATTGTAGTGGTATTTTGGTTTTTATTTAATGTAGTAAAAGCGTTTCAAGATGATATTTTGGCAGTGTTTGATAAGAAATTGTCTCATGAAATAGGGCTTTTTATACTCAAATCATTAAGGATTTTTATTATAGCGGTAGCATTGCTTGCTATTTTACAAACATTTGGTATTAATGTAAGTGCGTTTATAGCTTCTTTGGGGCTTGGAGGATTAGCGTTTGCATTAGCTGCAAAAGATACAGCAGCCAATTTATTTGGAGGATTTGCCATTTTGAGTGATAAAATTTTTAAAATAGGTGATTGGGTGAAGGTAGGTGATGTTGAAGGTAGTGTAGAGGATATAGGGATGAGAACGACTAAGATTCGAACAGCGGATAAGCGATTGGTTGTATTGCCAAATGCAGTGATTGCTAATAGTGCTGTAGAGAATTTTTCTAAAAGAGATCGTCGACGAATCACTATGAAAATAGGTCTTACTTATTCAACAAATATCGAAACATTACAAAAAGTCTTGGAAGAATCCAAACAAATGCTCCAGTCACATCCGATGGTACACGATGAGCCTATTTTTGTATTTTTTGACGAATTTGCCGATAGTAGCTTGAATGTATTTTTTAGTTTTTTTGTTAAAACTGCCGATTTGGAAGAGTATTTGCGTATCAAAGAAGATATTAATCTCAAAATTATTTCCATAGTTGATAAATACGATACCGATTTTGCGTATCCATCTCAGAGTATCTATTTTGAAAACACACTCTCACTTAACAAATAATACTTTGTAATAAAGTCACCCAATTTCCTCCACCCGCTCTTTGTTTTTGTTGATTTTAAGCTTGTATTAAGTATCTGCTGATATAATATCCCTACTAAATTTGAGGAGAGGATATGAGTTCTAAATTCAAAATTTTGGTGGTGATTATTTTTACGCAATTAGTTATTTTGTTGCCTATTTACTTTGTATTAAGCTCAGAGATTCAAAAACTATCTATTCAAGAGAGCGTAGATAAAGCACGTAAAGTCGCTGATCAATTAATAGCGATGAGAGGCTATATGGCTACTATAGCTCCTTATGTAAAATTTACTAACAAAAATATTTCTAGATGGGCGGCTACTCCAGCATATGCCGGTAGGAAGGTCGCTCAAGAGCTAACTAAAACAGCAGGATTTTACATCAAACAAACCTCTCTTAAATACCGAAACCCTCTTAATAAACCAAATAAATACGAAAGAAAAATACTATATATTTTTAACAAACACAAAAATCTAAAAGAGTATTTCGAAATAGGACATAATGCCAATGGAATTGAGGTGATTAGGTATGCTAAACCGTTAAAAATCAAACAAGGTTGTCTAAAATGCCATGGAGAGCCTTATACTCAAGTTCCAGCTAATTTATACAAAGCGTTAGTGCATGATTATGGACATGTTGCGTTTAATTATAAAATAGGTGATATTAGAGGGATGATATCTGTAGAGGTGCCGATGAAACAAGCAATGAATGCGGTAGCTAGAACTAAGACTATCATGATTTTTGGTGTATTTGGGGCTTTGGCATTGTTTATTTTGGTAACTCTTATTGCTGTAAATTATTTCTTTGAGAAAAATATTATTAAGCCGGTAAGAGAATATGCCCATATTCTAACCACCAAAGAGGATGATTTGCGAATCACATTGCCTCTAAGAGATGAGATAGATGTTAATATTCGAAAAATCGGGCAAGCTGTTAATAAATTTATCGCTTCACTTAGACAAGTGTTACAAAAAGTTAAAAATACAGTACATACAACCAATCATATCTCTCATGAGATAGATGAGAGCTTTAATAACATCAATAATAGTGTAGAAACACAAGCAAAAGCTATTGATAACATTCAAGTGTTTGTAAAACAAGTAGAGAGCAATTTGGGTGTAGCTGAGGAAAAGGTAGCCTCTACTACCAACGACATAATGCATACACAAGAAATACTTACAAATACTGTAGATTCTTTGCAACGTGTATTGCGTGATATTGATATTGAAGCACAAAAGGGCTTGGAAGTATCACAAAAAATCACTTCTTTAGCGGATCAATCAAAAGAGATTAAAGCGGTTATCAATATTATCAAAGATATCGCCGAGCAAACCAACTTGCTTGCTTTAAATGCGGCTATTGAAGCAGCTAGAGCAGGGGAACACGGTAGAGGATTTGCGGTAGTTGCAGATGAGGTTAGGAAATTAGCAGAGCGAACTCAAAAAAGTTTGAGTGAGATTGATGTAGCTATCAATGTCGTAGTGCAGGGTATTATGGATGCTCAAGTAAGTATAGAGGATAATGTAAAACAATTCCAAAAAGCCACTTCTCAAACAGACGAGTTAATCGTCAATACCGACAAAACAATGACTCTATTACAAAATACTATAACCCAAGCAAGAGAGGCTACTAGCGAGACTTCAAAGATTCACCATCAAGTAAAATTACTAATCGATACTGCCAATATTTTATCGCAAGAGAGTAAAGTTACTAAAGAGATGGCTAATAAATTACAACAAGTTGTAAGAAGTTTACATCAGATTACTCAAGAGCTCAATGAAGAAGCTGATAGATTCTATGTATAAGGATATTTTTTGTCTCTAAAAACACTCAAATCCAAACTCAAACAAGCGGAACTCTCTAAACCGTTTGGTGTAGTAATCAAAATCAATCCAACCAATCTAGTAGCCACGGGGATTACCCCGAGTATCGGGGATATTGTCAGAATCGAAGGGGAGAAAATTTCCACTTTGGGGATGGTGACTAGCCTTGATAAAGATAGTTTTTTTATCACACCTTTTAGCTTTTTGGAAGGACTAAAGGTTAATGATAGAGTTTATATTGATGAAGACGGTATGAATATCCCAGTATCAGAGGATTTGATAGGTAGAGTAGTAAATCCTTTTATGGTACCTATTGATGGTAAAGGTGCTATAGAAGCCAAAGATCGATATCCAATTATGTCCAAACCGATAAGTCCCTTAGCAAGGGGATTAATTGATGAGGTATTTCCTACTGGTGTAAAGACAATCGATGGGTTGTTAACGTGTGGAAAGGGACAAAAGCTTGGTATTTTTGCCGGTAGTGGGGTAGGGAAGTCTACATTGATGAGTATGATTGTTAGGGGTAGTAAATCCCAAATCAAAGTAGTAGCGTTAATCGGTGAGAGAGGTAGGGAAATACCGGAATTTATCCAAAAGAACCTCGGTGGAAAGTTGGATAATACAATTATGATTGTTGCTACGAGTGATGATAGTGCTTTGATGAGGAAATACGGAGCATTTAGTGCAATGGCTGTAGCGGAATATTTCAAAGATAAGGGACATGATGTGTTGTTTTTAATGGATTCCGTAACCCGTTTTGCTATGGCACAAAGAGAAATTGGTCTTGCTATGGGAGAGCCTCCTACCTCAAAAGGTTATCCACCATCTTCTTTGATGTTGTTGCCACAATTAATGGAGAGGGCTGGAAAGGAGGAAGGTAAAGGAAGTATTACCGCTTTTTTTACTGTATTGATAGAAGGTGATGATATGAGTGATCCGATTGCGGACCAATCAAGAAGTATTTTAGATGGACATATTGTCCTTAGTAGAGAATTTACGGATATGGGAATTTACCCACCAATAAACATTTTAAATAGTGCTAGTAGGGTGATGGGTGATATTATTTCTTCTCAACATAAACAAGCCGTAATGAGATTTAAGAGATTGTATGCTTTGTATAAAGAAAATGAGGTGTTAATCAGAATTGGTGCGTATCAAAAGGGTGTGGATAAAGAACTTGATGAAGCGGTAAATAAAATAGATAAAATGAGAGAGTTTATGAAGCAATCCCCAGATGAGATTTATGAGTTTGATCAAATAGTGCAAATGTTATTACAGATATGACACTCAATTTAACAAACTTTAGTCTATTTAACTAAATTTTCTTAAAATTTTTATCAAAAGTCTTGACAAAAGCAAAAAAATTGTTTATAATTCTGTCACTCAAATACAAAAAGTGATAAAAATTTATAGATAAGGAGGAAAAGATGGCTTTTAAACCACTTGGACTTAGAGTATTAGTAGAGAGAGTAGAAGAAGAAAATAAAACCGCAAGTGGAATTATTATCCCTGATAACGCAAAAGAAAAACCACTACAAGCAAAAGTAATTGCTGTTAGTAAAGAAGTAGAAGAAGATGAGTATAATTCAATCAAAGAAGGTGATGTAGTGGTATTTGCAAAATATGCGGGTAGTGATATCACTCTTGACGGAAAAGAATATTTAGTTTTAAACACTGATGATATTTTAGGAATTTTAGCATAAGGAGGCAGAGATGGCAAAAGAAATTACATATAGCAACGAAGCAAGAAGTGCATTATTAGCTGGAGTGAATAAACTAGCTGATGCAGTAAGAGTAACAATGGGACCAAAAGGTAGAAATGTTTTACTTCAAAGAAGTTTTGGAGCACCTCATATTACAAAAGATGGTGTATCTGTGGCAAAAGAGATAGAGCTTGAGGATGCATTAGAAAATATGGGAGCACAACTTGTAAAAGAAGTTGCTTCTAAAACTGCCGATGAAGCTGGTGATGGGACAACTACCGCAACTGTGTTAGCACAAGCGGTATTTAAAGAAGGTCTCAAAAATGTAACTGCTGGTGCAAATCCAATCGAACTAAAAAGGGGAATGGATAAAGCAGTAGCAGCAATTATTGAAGAACTTAAAAAAATGAGTAAACCAGTAGAAAACAAAGAGCAAATCGCTCAAGTAGCGACAATTTCTGCAAACTCTGATAGTGTTATTGGAGGGCTTATTGCAGAGGCTATGGATAAAGTAGGAAAAGATGGTGTGATTACTGTAGAGGAAGGAAAGTCGCTACAAGATGAGCTTGAGACTGTAGAAGGTATGCAATTTGATAGAGGATATTTATCACCATATTTCGTAACTAATCCGGATAAAATGGTAGCAGAATTAGAAAATGCGTACGTGTTACTTTATGATAAAAAAATCTCGAACATGAAAGAATTACTACCATTGCTTGAGCAAGTAGTGCAAAGTGGAAATAAACCACTTTTAATCATTGCAGAAGATGTAGAAGGTGAAGCTCTTACGACATTAGTTGTAAATAGATTAAGAGGGACTATCAATGTAACTGCGGTAAAAGCACCGGGATTTGGAGATAGAAGAAAAGCAATGCTTGAAGATATCGCTATCTTAACAGGTGGGACTGTGATATCAGAAGAGCTTGGAAGAAATCTAGAGAGTGCAACACTAGAAGATTTAGGAAAAGCTGGAAGAGTAGTTGTGGATAAAGAAAATACAACTATCGTAGATGGTGCTGGTGATAAAGCAAATATCGAAGCAAGAATAGCACAAATTAGAAAAGAGATCGAAAACACAACAAGTGATTATGATAAAGAAAAATTACAAGAGAGACTTGCAAAACTTGCAGGTGGAGTAGCGGTAATCAAAGTAGGAGCAGCTACTGAGACTGAAATGAAAGAGAAAAAAGATAGAGTTGATGACGCATTAAGTGCTACAAAAGCAGCAGTTGAAGAAGGTATCGTAATCGGTGGTGGAGCAGCTATTTTAAAAGCAGCAAAAAAAGTAAGCTTATCGCTTGAAGGTGATGAGAAAATCGGTGCGGAAATTGTGATGAGAGCATTAAAAGCACCAATCAAACAAATCGCTGAAAATGCTGGATTTGACGGTGGTGTAGTAGTGTATAATGTAGAAAATAGTGATAATGAAAATTATGGATTTAATGCTGCGACTGGTGAGTATGTGGATATGCTTGCAGCTGGTATTATCGATCCGGCAAAAGTGGAGAGAGTAGCTCTTCAAAATGCTGTATCTGTATCAAGCTTGCTGCTAACTACTGAAGCAGCTGTTACGGAAATCAAAGAAGATAAAGCGGCTCCTGCAATGCCGGATATGGGAGGAATGGGAGGAATGCCAGGAATGATGTAATTCCTCCTTTTTATCTTTGTTGTTTGCATGCACGGGAGTGACTTGGCTTTCGACGGGAGTAGAGTCTCTTGTGTAGCATGCCAACTTGAGCTTGTTGTAAAACAGCTCGTTTAAATATAAACGCAAACAATACAGATTATAGCCCAGCAGTAGCAAGAGCTGCTGCTTAATTAAGTAGTGGGCGGCTCCCCTTAGGCGGTGCCACAACGCCTTTGGGTTGAGCCTCATCTTAGCGTGGCTGGATATAGCCTTCTGGACGAAAGGGTTATATCGAGATTCGCTCGTCCCTCTAATGATAAGGTTTTGTTCATTGAACCTGTCATTAGAGTATAATCAATGAACTAAGCATGTAGAAGCACAAGAAGTGGCTTTACTTTCGGACTGGGGTTCGATTCCCCACACTTCCACCAATAGCTCATAACTCCCTAAATATCGGACTTTAAAAACACTAAAAATCAAAGTGTCAGTTGATTTTGTGCTATTTTTACTGACAATTTAACTGACAGTTTAATACTAATTTACTCTCATTTAAATTGTCCTAATTTTTTAATATATATCGAACTAATAATAAGTGGAATAAATATACAAACTACTTAAATGGTGGGAGAATTTTTTAGAAAATTGATATTTTATATTGACTTTATATGTGGTAGCCACTATAATTATATTGTCCCAACAAAGGGACAATAATCTATCACAAGGAGTAATTATGGAGAAAAAATTAAAAATTCTCCTACTTCTTATCCAAATTGTCTATTGAATAAAGAAGTTTTTAGGGGTTTAACTCCCCTTTATTTCCTTGTGATAATTATAACATAAAAGGATAAAAAAATGATAATATTTTATTAGATTTAGCTTTTGTGTGTATAGCAATACTTACATATTTTGTCTTTGATTTAAAAAAAGTAAAAAGGCTTGAAAATGACTTACAAAGAGATAAATGAGATTTTTGGAATACCTCAAAGGACTTTAACTGATTGGAAAAATACTAAAAATGATGATTGGAGAAAAAAGATGTTTGAATTTTTAAGAAAAATTAAAAAAGAAGATATTCAGAAACTTAATTCCCAAACTCAACTCTAACCGTATATTTATCGCTTATGGGAGTGTAAAAATTCCGTGTCAGTTTTGATATAAGAAATAATTAAGGAGATAGACGTGGAATTTGATTTTGACAATGCAGTGCAAGAATTATTAGCAGGAAAGCAAATAGATAGAAAAGATGGAGTATTACTCCATTAATAAAAGAATTAGTAGAAGTAGCTCTTGAAGCAGAAAGTGAACTTGAGAAACTTGAAGAGAAATGGGGCAATAAATACCCAATATGAAAATCCACTATTAGAATTA
>JAADDX010000037.1 GCA_013153685.1 Campylobacterota bacterium
TGGGTGCAAATGCAGCTGCTTCAATCGCAAGTGCGAATGCTAATGGACTTGGAGCTGGAGTTACTACGATGGCTGGTGCTCAAGCGGTAATTTCTATTGCGGAATCTGCACAAAAATTACTAGATAGCATTAGGAGTGATTTAGGGTCTGTGCAAAACCAATTGGTATCAACTATCAACAACATCTCAGTAACTCAAGTAAACGTAAAATCTGCTGAGAGTCAAATTAGAGATGTTGACTTTGCACAAGAGAGTGCAAACTTCAACAAACACAACTTACTTGCACAAAGTGGAAGTTATGCAATGTCGCAAGCAAACGCTGTGCAACAAAACGTAATGAAGTTGTTACAATAATCGCTAGCTAAAAAGAGTGCACATGTTTGATAATAAAAATATCCTTATCACCGGTGGGACTGGCAGCTTTGGTAAGAAATATACCGAAGTTCTGCTAGATCAATACAAACCAAACAAAATCATCATCTATTCAAGAGATGAATTAAAACAATACGAAATGGCTCAACACTTCAATCATTCGTGTATGAGATATTTCATCGGTGATATTAGAGATAAAGAGCGATTAATAAAGGCAATGGATGGGGTGGATTATGTCATTCATGCCGCAGCTTTGAAGCATGTGCCAATTGCTGAATACAATCCAATGGAGTGTATCAAGACAAATATCAACGGTGCAAACAATGTCATAGAAGCAGCTATTACCAATCAAGTAAAAAAAGTTATAGCTCTCTCTACCGACAAAGCTGCCGCACCTATTAATCTATACGGTGCTACTAAGCTAGCCAGCGACAAATTATTCGTTGCCGCAAATAATTTAGTCGGAACTAAACCTACTAGATTTGCTGTAGTAAGGTATGGAAATGTGATAGGTAGTCGCGGTAGTGTGGTGCCGTTTTTTCAAAAACTTATCAAAACACAAAAAGAGCTACCTATTACTGATTTTAGGATGACAAGATTTCTAATTACATTGCAACAAGGTGTAGAATTTGTCTTGAAAAATTTTGCACGAATGCAAGGTGGTGAGATCTTCGTCCCTAAAATCCCTTCAATGAAAATCGTTGATTTAGCACAAGCCCTATGCCCAGAGTGCACACTGACCGAAATCGGTATTCGCCCTGGGGAGAAACTGCATGAGACGATGATTACAGCTAATGATAGAGTTGTGAAATTTGATACACACTACGTAATTAAACCTACGATTAATTTCAGTTTTATAGCTGATTATACTACCAATCTCCTCGGTGAAAAAGGTGTAGATATGCCAGTGGGATTTGAATACAGCTCAAATACCAATGACCAATGGCTAACAAAAGAGCAATTTTTACAATTATTAAAGACTTAAGTCTTTACAAAAAATATGAATTTTGGTATCATTAAGCCCTCAATGTCCTCATAGCTCAGTTGGATAGAGCGCCACCCTGCGGAGGTGGAGGTCGCAGGTTCGACTCCTGCTGGGGATGCCAAACCAAGGCAAAGGTATAACATGCACGATTTATTTAAAGATGATGATGGGTTATTTATGGGAACTCCTAGGAGTAAGTTTTTTGATATCGTATTTAATGCCAATAGAAATTTAGTCGAAGAAGAATTGGAAAATATTATTGAGAGAATGTGTCTTTTAGAGATGATGATCGATGATGATGATTTGGAGCGGAAATTACAAGAGCTCAAATACACGAAACAAAACGAATTAGAAGATAGAAAAACGGATGCGTTTATTCATTCGATGGGAAATGTCTTATCTCAAAATGAATAAATTATTCGTTTGGTTATTTCCGCTATTCGTATTTGGGATGAGCGGAGATTACTGGTGGGTAGAAGATACCGTATTTCTTAAAAAAGATTATCCAGTAGAATACAAAATTTACTACAACGGGGAAGTGTATAAACTAAAATTTCGATGGACTCTATACAAAAATGACGGACTTGTAATGCTATATAATTTTAAAAATCACCCCTATCAAAATATTCTCTATAAAAATACCCCTCTTAATGGATTTAAGAAATATATCGCTTTTGTAGATAGTGTAAAGACTCCGTTTTTTTTAGTACTTTTTAAAGATATCAAAGACGATATAGCTCAATTACAGCTTCTTATACACAATCCAGAGCGAAATATACAAATCGAGATGAATGAACCTAAATATGGAAATAGAGATTGGGTAGCAAGTCTGCCTCCTATGTATCAAAAAGATTTTGAAAGAGAGATAAAACCATGGAAATAACCCCAGTATACCAAAAAATGAATGAGATGTTTGAGGAGGTGGAAATATACCATCACATCCCAAAAGGCAAAGGGATTAGAGCACAGCTGGTATTACATATATCTCCAGATGCCGTTAGCTTAGCTGCAGCAATTGAGAGTATCCATTTGGCATCTTTGCTTCATGATGATGTAATTGATAAAGCCTCTACTAGAAGAGGTAAAAAAAGTATCAATTATTTATATGGGGATGAGATGGCAATTTTAGTCGGTGATATCTTTTTTTCTAAAGCATTACAAGAACTAATCCCCCACAATCCAACCTCAGCTACAGCACTTGCACATGTGATTTACAATCTTTCAATGGGGGAAATTGAAGATGTTAATCTCTCCAAGCAGATGAATCTAAACAAAGATAAATATATGAATATGATCTACAAAAAAACAGCGTGCCTTATAGAAATGGCGTGTAAAGAAGCAGCACGATTGGCTAACCTTGATATAGACACGTATGCCAAATACGGCAAACATCTAGGGCTTGTGTTTCAGATTATTGATGATATTTTGGATATTGTAAGCGATGAAGCCACTCTTGGTAAACCGGTCATGAATGATTTGAAAGAAGGTAAAATGACGTTACCGTTTATATACATGTATGAACAACTAAACCAACAAGACAAGCAATATTTCCGCACCCTCTTTAAAAAACAACTCACCGACAAAGAGATAGATTGGATCAAACACAAAATCCAGCCAGCTATTATCCAAACATATAACGAAGCTTCAAAGTTGGCACATGATGGTATACAAAATATCAAAGATCAATATTTACAAGATCTAATGCTCAAGTTAATCAATAGAAAATTTTAAATGTTTATGATATAATTGCGAAAAAAATAGGAGATTGTATGGGTAGAGCATTTGAATATAGAAAAGCAGCTAAACTAGCAAGATGGGGAAATATGTCAAAACTATTTCCAAAACTCCAAAGAGCTATTACAATAGCTGCAAAACAAGGTGGCGGTGATCCAGAGACAAATGCTGCACTTAGAACGGCTATCTTAAATGCAAAAGCACAAAATTTACCAAAAGCTCACATAGAAGCTGCGATAAAACGTGCTACAAGTAAAGATATGGATAACTACCAAGAAGTAGTGTATGAAGGTAAAGGTCCACACGGTGTATTAGTGGTGGTAGAAGCGGCTACTGATAATCCTACTAGAACTATTGCTAATATCAGATATATTTTCTCAAGGGCTGGAGGACAAGTTTTGACAACCGGTTCGTTGGATTTTATGTTTGATAGAAAAGCGGTGTTTGAATTTAACAAAACAGATGATATGGATTTGGAAGAGTTAGAATTGGAGTTGATTGATGCTGGCTTAGAAGAGCTAGAAGAAGAGGATGGGGTAGTATTAGTAAGTGGTGATTACAAAGATTTTGGTTCACTACAGAATAAATTTGAAGAATTAGGGATCGAACTTGTCAAAGCAGAACTTCAAAGACTCCCTAACAATCCCCAAGAATTCACTCCAGAAGAGAGAAATGATATAGAAGAATTTCTAAGTAAACTTGATGATGATGATGACGTGCAACACGTATACACAAATATGGCATAAAGGATAACAATGGCAAAATTAGTATTAGTAAGACATGGTAAGAGCGTTTGGAATTTGGAGAATAAATTTACTGGATGGGTAGATGTGGATTTGAGTCCAAAAGGGATTGAAGAAGCAAAAAAAGCTGGAGAGAGATTAAAACATACCAATATCGTATTTGATATCGCTTTTTCAAGCATGTTAAAAAGAGCAATTAAGACGGGATTTTATATTTTGGATGAATTGGATCAATTGTATATTGATCATCTCAAAGACTGGAGATTTAACGAAAGACATTATGGAGCACTTACGGGTAAAAACAAAGATGAAGTAAAAGCACAATTAGGACAAGAACAATTCTTAATATACAGAAGAAGCTATGATACACCACCTCCTGCACTAGATGAGAATGACCCGTATCACCCAAAAAACGACAAAAAATACAGCAATTTACCATACACCCCTTCAACAGAATCTTTAAAAGACAACCAAAAAAGGGCTATTGAAGCATTCAACCAAAGAGTAGCACCTTTATTAAAAGAAGGGAAAAACGTATTAATTACCGCACACGGAAATACCATTAGAGGAATGGCAAAAGAATTTGAAAATATTTCCGATGAAGATATTTCACAATTTGAAATAGCGACTGGAATTCCGCGTGTGTATGAATTTGATAACAACCTTAATATCACTAAAGTTTACAACATAGAATAATGTATATCTACGATAGTGACTTTACATATTCCCATTTTAGAGGGGAGAGTGTGGAGGTTGAGCAATTTAGGGCATATATCCAAGACAAATTTCACATCTCTCTTAATCCTTGGGATTTTGTAGTTACTAGTGATGAGGTAAGAGAGCTTGCTTATTGTTACAATCCTCAAAAAAACGTAATTGAGAGGATTGATAATCTATTTTTAACTTCAAAAATCAGACTAAAAGATGCTGGTATTATAGAACCTCTTGATATTTATCAAAAAATGGCAATTTATGGGATGAGTGAGGCTGATGCTACCTTGATTACTGGAAGCTTTGGTAGCGGAAAGACACTCATAGCTACAGCTATGGCACTCCATCAAACAAATAAAAAAATCTTCATCACACGTCCACCGATAGGGATTAGTAGTGCTTATGATATCGGATTTATGCCAGGGGATAAAGATGAGAAAATGTTGCATTGGTCCGGTGGATTTGTAAGTGCGTTAAATTTCATTTACAAGAAAAACCCCAAAATGAGCTATGATTATATAAAAAACGCTTTGTTTTTTGAAAAATTTGAACTTATTCCACTTAATATGATTCAGGGATTATCTATTTTGGAGGGGGAAATTTTAATTGTTGATGAGGTGCAACTTGTCACAAAAGAATATATGAGTATGATTCTATCGCGTATGAGCGAAGGGAGTAAATTGTTTTTGCTTGGAGATTTGAAGCAAACTTATCACACAATCCACCAACACGACTCCGGATTAAATAAACTACTAGAAATTTTACCGCATGAAGCCTTGTGTCATGTGGAGCTAAAAAACATCTACAGAAATAAACTAACGCAATTAGCGATGGAAATTATGAAAGCGGATTGATGAAAATTTTATTCTCACCTAGTGAAGGTAAGACCTCTTTGGGTATACACCCTCCAATAAATAAGAATAGTTTCATATTTCCAGAGTTGTTTGATAAGAGGCAGTTTATTTTGGATAAGTATAACAAATATATTTTCTCTTTGAGCGATACGGAACTAAATGAATATTTTGGGATTAAAAATGGTGTGGATTTTAGGGTAAATATCTTTGATGAAAAAACATGCAAGGCTATTTTGAGATACAGTGGCGTGGCGTATGATTATTTGCAGTATGATACCTTAGAAGCACAAGCACAAAAATATATAGATCAAAATACTATTATTTTTAGCAATCTTTTTGGGCCTATAAAAGCCGATGATTTGCTGCCTATTTATCGGATGAAGCAAGGCAGAAATATACCGGATGTGGAAATTGATAAATATTACAAAACACATTTTAAAAATAAATTGGATGAGTATTTGCAAGATGAGCTTGTAGTCGATTTAAGAGCTGGTCATTATGATAAATTTTACAAACCGATCCGTTTTATCACCATGAAATTTCTCAAAAACAACAAAATCGTCAGCCATTGGGCAAAAGCATACAGAGGGATGGTGCTAAAAGAGATAGCCACAAACAATATTTCCACCAAAGAGGAGCTCTTAAACCTCAAAATCCCCAATTTATCGATTAAAGAGATTCAACAAACCCGCAATAAAACTACAATAATTTACGATATCACAACCAATTCTTAATTTCCGCAAGCAATTTATGGTATAATAAACAGATATAATTTTATAAGGAGAGACAATGAATACAAGTATTGTAGGAAGACATATAGAATTAACAGAAGGGATGAAATCTGCAATCAACGCAGTAGTTGAAGACATCAAAAAATATCATTTAGATATCATTGCTGTAAAAGCAATCGTAGAAGAAAATAAAAAGGGGGAATTCAAAGTAGAATTTAACGTACAAGTAGCCAATAAAGGAACTGTTGTAATCACTCAAAAAGATAAAGATTTTTATAAAGCATGTGACTTGGCTAAAGATAGATTAGAAAAAGTTCTTAGAAGATATCACGACAAAATCAAATCACATAGAGTAAAACAAGAAATACCGGCAGTTGTAGTGGATAATGCGGATGAGGAAATCGTAGCGGTGGATTTGGCTGCAGAAAAACCTATGAGTGTAGAAGAAGCAATAGAGGAATTCAAACAAACCCAAGAAGCATTTATGGTATTTAAAGATACACAAGGGGATACTAGAGTGATATATAGAAGAAAAGACGGAAAATTTGGTCTTTATTAGGATATTGTATGGAATTAAAAAAATTAGAAGAAAAACTACCAGAATATACCCAACCCAAAAAAAAGGTCTTTACGAAAAAGGGGAAATTAAAAAAAGACTTTTATGAAAAAGAGTTGATCAAATTACAAATCCAACTTGTAAAATTACAAAACCATGTAAAAACTACCGGTGATAGGATATTGATTATTTTTGAAGGGATAGATGCAGCCGGTAAAGGGGGGACAATCAAGAGAATTACCGAACACCTCAATCCAAGGGGTGCAAGAATCGTAGCATTAGATAAACCCAGCGATAGAGAAAAAACACAATGGTATTTCCAACGATACGTTAGCCACTTTCCAGCTGGTGGGGAAATCGTATTGTTTGATAGAAGCTGGTATAACAGAGCCGGGGTTGAGAGAGTATTTGGATTTTGCACACATGAAGAATATTTGCGTTTCATGAGACAATGCCCGAGGTTTGAAGAGATGATTGTGGATGATGGAATTAAATTTTTTAAATATTGGCTTGATATTACCAAAGAAGAACAACTCAAAAGGCTAAAAGCCAGAGAAAACGATCCACTAAAGATGTGGAAATTAAGTCCTATTGATATTGAGAGTCATAAACATTACGATGATTATCAAAAAGCAAAAGAGGATACGTTTTTGGCTACCCATACTGCGTATGCACCGTGGGTAACAGTAGATGCTAACGACAAAAAAAGAGCACGTCTAAACGTAATTCGCGACATTTTATCAAAGCTGGAATACGAAGGCAAAGATGATGAAATAGTCCCAGATAGCAAAATTATCACCACATATCATACAAAATAAGGACTCCTATGAAAAGCATTTTTAGAGAATACGATATTAGAGGAATTTTTCAAGAAGAACTTAATGAAAATATAGTCAAAAAAATAGGATATTTTCTCGGTCAAAAGATTGACAAAACGTATGTATTGGTAAGCTATGATGCAAGGATACATTCTCCTACGCTTGCAAATTGGTTAATATCCGGATTTAATAAAGCTGGTAAAAAGGTTATTGTAGCTGGAATGTTGCCTACTGGAGCACATTATTTTGGTAACTTTGTGAAATTGTGCCTAGAGAATGTTGGTGCAGTTGAAGTAGGTGGTGGAGTACAAATTACGGGTAGTCACAACCCGCCACAATATAACGGCTTTAAAATCACTATCAACAAAAAGCCATTTTTTGGGGAAGAAATTTATAAACTTGGCGATGAAGTCTTGCAAAGCGATATACAAATAGAAGATAATCACACTATTATAGAATATGACTTAAAAAGGCAATATATTGATTATATCATTAATCAATTTTCACATCTTCAAGGACTTGAGAATAATTTCGTATTTGATTGCGGAAATGGTGTTGCTGGGGTGGTGTTGCGGGAAATTTTGGATAAATTACGCATCAAAAACTATAAAATCCTCTATGAAAATCCGGATGGAACATTTCCAAATCACCACCCAGACCCAAGTGAAGAAGCAAATTTAGAAGATATCAAACAAGAGATAATCGAATATGGATTTGCATATGACGGAGATGCGGATAGAGTGGCTTTTATGGATACGAAATACAACTACAAAGGGGATATTCTAGCACTATTTTTTGCTAAAAATATGCAAAATCCGCTGATCATATCAGAAGTAAAAGCAACACAAATAATGTATGACGAAATCGATAAAATAGGTCAAAGCGTCATGTATAAAACAGGGCACTCAAACCTAAAAGTAAAAATCAAAGAATTAAATGCCGATATGGCAGCAGAAGTTAGTGGGCATATCTTTTTTAATGATAGATATTTTGGGATTGATGATGCTATTTATGTGACTTTTAGGATAATGGAGCTAATCAAAGACGGGTTTGAGTTTGATAAAGAGTATGAAAATTTGCCCAAAATTTACAATACCGATGAGATCAAAATCAAAACAAGTGAAGATGAAAAATTTGTAATTATAGAAAAATTAAAAAAGAAGTTAGACTCTCAAAAAGAAAACTTACAAATCAAACAAATTATCGACGTAGATGGCGTTCGGGTAATTTTTGAGAATGGTTGGGGTCTTGTTAGGGCTAGCAATACAACACCTGTAATTGTAACCAGATTTGAAGCAAACACCAAAGAAGCTCTAGAGACAATACAACAAACATTGATGGATTTGTTAGAAATTAGGTAAATAGGTAAGATTATGCAAAGTGCTATAGTTACCGGAAGCAGCAGTGGGATTGGTAAAGCTATATCTGAATATTTGAGCAAAAAATATAAAGTGTATAATATATCAAGAAGTGATGGAGTCGATATTACCGATACAAAGGCACTAGAAAAACTAGAATGCATCAAAGATAAAAATCTCAAAATCTTGGTAAATTGTGCCGGATTTGGGATATTTAAACCACATGAGGAAATCCAAACACAAGATATACAAAGGTTAGTAGACACCAATCTCACAGCACCGATAATACTCTCTAAGCTTACCTTAAGAACTCTTAAAAAAAACAAAGGGTATATCTTTAATATCACTTCCATAGAAGCATTACGTCATTCCAAATTTTCAGCACTGTATACCGCTACAAAGGCGGGGTTGCGTGCTTTTTCTATGAGCTTGTTTGAAGAAGTGCGAAAAGATGTCAAAGTTATTTCCATTAATCCAGATATCACAAAAACAAATTTCTTTGATGAGTTGAATTTCTGTTATAGCGATGATAGAGATAGTTATATCGCACCACAAAGCATAGTAAAACTCATCGATCTTGCTTTGTGCACCGATGAGATTATAGAAGATATAACTATACGTCCACAATTACTTAAACTCCAAAAACGTAAAAGTCCGCGTAAAATTTAAGTTTATTTTAAGCAAACTTTTAATATAATTTTATCCCTTTAAAACACATTCCCCGATAGCTCAGCGGTAGAGTAGGTGGCTGTTAACCACTTGGTCACTGGTTCGAATCCAGTTCGGGGAGCCATTGCGGTGAGGTAGCTCAGCTGGTTAGAGCGCTGGTCTCATAAGCCGGAGGTCGGGAGTTCAAGTCTCCCTCTCACTACCACGAAATCTCATAAATTTCCACATTTTAAATTTCACAATATTTTATCGCATTGTTACTTTTTGTAATTTTATGCCAAAAAAGACTTATTTTTGACTTACAGCCTTTTTTATCTTTAACCTTTAAAATTATAGTTTTGAATTATGATTTTGCTTGATTTTTGGTTATGTAGTTAAAGGAGTATTTTTTTAACTTAAAAAGACTTTTTATGCCTTTTTTGGAAACTCTATCCCTTCAAAAAATTCACATACATCTACTTCTAACACATATGCGATTTTTAGTAAATGTTCGATATTAAAGTGGTGATTTTTATGATTTATTTCAGCACAAGAGACAATACTTACAGATTTATGCCCTATTCTTTGAGATAATTCTAATTGAGATATTTTTTTAGCCTTTCTAATTCTTTTAACATTTCTTTGTTCATCAATAATCCTTCTATTA
>JAADDX010000081.1 GCA_013153685.1 Campylobacterota bacterium
GTAGCGGAAATTGGTAAAAGAGAGATTTGATTTTGAAAATTTCGGAATTGATATCGGTAGAAATTACCTCTTTAGAGCGTAAATTTTCATTTTGTAATTTCGCTGTGTTGATAATTTGCAAAAAAGAAAAATGAACTACTAAAAAAACAATAAATCCCACAATAGGCAGTGATAGTAGTGCAAAAATCCTCTTATTCATCTAAAAATCCGTATTTTTTCATAATTTCTTTGCCTTTTTTTGATGCTACCAAATCAATAAATTTCCTTGCAAGATCTTTATGAGTCGAAAATGTTAACATAGTTAATAATAATTTTTTCTTTGGAGCATATTTTTCATCAATCGCTACAACATCTATGTATGGTTTGTTTTGCGGAAAGTAGGCAGTTGCCTTCCAATTAAGCCCCATATCAATTTCGTGGGTTTTAATCTTTTGGTTCATATCTCTTGAGTCGTTTACAAAAATTATAATGTTATTTTTTACTTGTTGGACAAATTTATCACCTTTATATCGTTTTAATACTTTGATACTCGCCCTACCTATACTACATGTATTTGGATTACCAAGTGCTACATTCAAATCCTCTCTTACCAAATCATCCAATCCTTTGATATGCTTAGGATTGTGCTTTGCTACTACGATTGCTATTTGATTGTAACCTACATATCTGCTATAGCCAAACAAACCATCTTTTTGATGCTTTTTGATATAACTATCACTCCCTGGTAAATACAAATCCCCTACTTTTGACATCGAGAGTGAATTATACAAATCTCCACTTCCACCTTGGATGATTTGAATCTTTATGTTATATTTGTGCTCCATAAGCTGAGCAATCTCTCTCATAGCTTTAGCCATAGTAGTCCCACAATAAAACAACAATTCTTCTTGGGCACTTAAGAGAGTTAAAAATAAAAAAATCAATACAATAATTCTCATCATAAATCCTTTTATGAGTAAGATGGGATATTATATCATAAAAACGACTAAAACAAGTCCGCATGTCCATAAAATATAATCGAATTTTCACTTTTTTTGAGTTTTTGTAAAATCTCTTTGGCTTTTTGTTTGGTTGGCTTATCAAAATAGATAAATAAGTTTCTACAAAAAATAAAATCAAACTTCCCAAGTGTATAAATGCTATTCTCAAATAGATTCATCACCTTAAACTCCACCAAAGATTTGATATAGCTATTTAATATGTATTTATCATCTTGTTTGATAAAATATTTATTTATCACATATTCTGGCATATTCCTAAATTTCTGCTTACGATATATACCTCTTTTAGCATGTTGAATCACCTCTTGATTGATATCTACACCTACGATGCGGAAATTTTGAATATCGTTCTCAAGAAGTGCTATTGCTATACTATAAGGCTCCTCACCCGTAGAACACGGAAGTGATAAAATATCAATCCTCCCTTGCATCTCTTTGGCTTTATCTACAAGTGTTTCGATTTGATGATATTCTCTATAAAAGTAAGTTTCGTTGGTGGTTAGATAATCTATAAGTTTTTGTTTGATTTGCTGATTTGTGCGTAAAATATGCAACAAATTATCCTCATCTATATTGTGTTTATTACAAAACATCCTAATCTTGTTTTTGGTAATTACTGGCTTGACATGCAGATCAACACCAGTTTCTTCTTTGAAATAATCTAAGATTTTCACTCGCTAAACTCCAGTATTTTTTGTAAAATTTCCTCAAAACTATACGCCCGTATTCCCTTTTCTCTAGCTCGTGCGGGCATACCATCGATAATCGCACTCTCAGACGTCTCAGTCAAGCATGTAGCTCCTTGTTGGTGTAGTTTATAACACCCATACACTCCATCATCCCCAATCCCTGTTAAGATAGCACCTAATATCTGCAATCCTTGCGTATCCACAAAAGATTCAAAAAGAGCATTGATATCCGGATTAAAACCGATAGTTTCGTCTTTGTAAAATTTCATCCCTTTTTGATAAGTTTTAGCTTCGCATAGGTAAATACCAGGGTTAATGGGAGTATAATTTTGAGGAATAATAATTTCGTTATTACTTCTTCGATTCAACTCTTTAGCAAAACTTGCTAAAAAATCATAACTCATATGCTGAGCTATGATAACTGCGGTTTTTTGTAGTTTTGGTAATGATGTTACTATTTTTTTGACACGATTGGGACCTCCTGTAGAAGTCCCTACTAATACGACTTTTTGAACCATAAAATCCCCCTTTTATCATATTTTAAACTGCTCCAATTCGTGATTTAACTCTTCTATCATATGATTGAGATATTCACTAGCACTTGCAATTTCCTCTACACTTCTTGCATTTGATGAAGAAATTTCATTGATTTCTTCGATTTTTTTAGTGATAAATTCAATATCCGTA
Source organism: Campylobacterota bacterium (assembly GCA_013153685.1). Classification (GTDB taxonomy): domain Bacteria; phylum Campylobacterota; class Campylobacteria; order Campylobacterales; family JAADDX01; genus JAADDX01. Next base: position 2,378 of record JAADDX010000081.1, read on the forward strand.
GCGGTTTTTTCAAAATTGTCTACAGTCTCTTGCGTCATGTTGGCTGTTTTGGCTACTAAGCTGGTAGAATTGGTGATTGTATCCTCTACTCGCACCGCACGATCCGCCAAATCTTGCATACTTTTTGAATCAATACTCATCTGCTCACTAACGTCATTAATTGATTGGACTATCACGTTGATGGTAGATTTGATCTCCGATAGTGACTTTTGAGTTCTCTCAGCAAGCTGTCGCACCTCATCTGCCACCACAGCAAATCCTCTACCATGCTCCCCTGCTCTTGCAGCTTCAATAGCGGCATTAAGTGCTAAAAGATTAGTTTGATCCGCAATATCGCTTATCATATCTAAGATAGAATTTACCGAATTAGCTTCATCCGATAAATTATGCACTTTTTGTGCAAGTTCTACCCCTCTCTCAGATGTAATGTGCACTTGATGAGCAAGTGCGTCAATCTCCTCTTTTGCTTGTGATAAAGTCTCACTTGCTTGTATAATTTCTTGTTTGTTTTGGTTAGCTGCGTGCACAAACGCTTGCACATTATCAAGTATATATTTTGCCTTGTTATTGGTATCTGTCACTACAGAGACAGAATTTTCCACATTTACACCCACTTGATGAGCAGTAGTTGATAATTCGTGACTGATAGATGTATTCTCACTTACCGCTTCTTTTACTTTAATAATCAAATTTCTAAAACTATTTAGCAATTTATTCAAATTCACAGCCACTTCGCTCAATTCTTTTGGCACATCAGTCGGTAGAACGATTCTTAAGTCGTTGTTTTTAGTCGCCTCACTAAATCTATGTAATACACCGATAATAATACTTGATGAAATATATCCGATAATAAAGGCCAAAATAATCATCGCCAATGATGTGGAACTCATGATATATAAGTCATGCTCTTCTTCTTGTTCTACTTTTTTAGTGGTATTTGTAAGTAATTTATCCAGATGTGTAGTTAGTGCAGTAATATTTCCATCCATTGCATCCAATTCATTTTCAATAGTTTTCATACTTTGCAAGATCTGATGCCCATTGGTTACATAACTATTAAAACTTTTTAACGATTGTAAAAATTCTAGTTGTTTTTGCTTGATATTATCAAGCTCATGTAAAAATTCCTTATACTTACTCTTAGCCATAGGATCTTCTGTTTGCCGTATGAGTTTTTTGGTAAATCTTTCCGCTTTTGTGAAGTTTTCTTGCACTTGATTTTCAATCTCTCGAATAGCCGTAGGATTGTGACTAATTACAAGTTTATAAGCTAACGCTTTTTCTTCTAAAATATCCTTATTAAGCTCGCTTACTATGTTATTTAGCGGGATCTGCTCTTCTGCGATCTCTTTTACACCGCCTTTTAACACTTCAAAACCTCTAAATGCAATAAACGAAACTATTATCAACCCCAACACCAAACTTACTACGGTTGCAAGGATGTTTTGTTTAATGCTCATCTTTTTTAATGCCAATTCACACTCCTTTGTTAATTTAAGAGCATCATTATACCCAAATTTACGCAATTAATCAATGCAAATGAAGCATTATTATAGAAATTTTGCACTTATAAAGATAAGTGTATCTTATAACATACATTACAAAAGAGTATTTTGCTTATAAAGAGATTTGAGTTTGTAGCTTTTTCTGTGAATATCGCTAAAACCAAATTTCCTAATTTCCTCAATATGGGCTTTTGTAATATAGCCTTTGTGCTTGCAGAAATTGTAATTGGGATAGTTTTTGGCTATCTCACACATAAATCTATCTCGACTTACTTTAGCAATAATGCTAGCGGCACTGATTTGGGCTACTTTTGTATCACCTTTTACCATTGTCTCCAAATCTACACCAAAATTACAATTACCATCAAAAATATACCTACAAGCTTGAATTTTTGCTTTGATTTGTGCTAGGGCAAATCCAATAGCATAACTTAGGCCCTTCTTATCGATGGTTACATTATCCACAAATACCACTTCATAAATAGAATTATTAACAATCTCATCAAATAACAATTCCCTCTTTTTAGGAGTTAGTCTCTTGCTATCATCAAGTCCATCTATCGGTGATGTAAGTTTAACTCCAGCGACCACAAGCGGTCCGGCAATAGGTCCTCTACCAGCCTCATCTATTCCACAAATGCCCATATCCAAAACGGTTTTACCTCCACTTCATAATTTTTATATTGCATCTCAAATTCATTTGAGATAGTCACAACCTCTATAGAATCTGATAGATTTTTGGGTAATTTTTTAAGCTTTGATTGTAATTGTTGCTGGTTGATAAATGGATATACTAGTACAATCTTATTGCTTTGAGGCAAATAAAAGGTAGCATTATCTAGATAATACACCTCCTCTTTTAATTCCAAAAACACCATATTTTCCAATACTCCAGTCACATTTTTATCATAAGTTAGTGCATTTTTGAAGCCAAAGTTATAACAAAATACCTTTTTGGGTGCCTTTAGTGCATTGAATTTGTCTACAAAAAACACAATACCATCCTTTTGAAGTAAATCTATTTGAGTATAAAACGTATCTTTGGAGAGTTTTTTATGTTTTTTTAAGATTTGGAATATTTGATACAAAGAAAATTTCTCCCCAATATGAGAACACAAAAACCTCAAAATATCCATATCATAAGGCATCAATCTAAAAATTTCCTGTAATCTTTGGATTTTGAAAAAATCATCCAAAAATATCAACTCAGCAAAATTACCGTCTTGCAAAAAGGTATTAAAAGAGTGTGTGATGTTTTGGTGTTTGTCAAAAGAATAGTACTCTTCAAAATCTAGAGCGTTAAGATATATTTTTTTAAAATTTCTAACAGTTATATCTTTTTGTGAGGTAAGGAAAGTGGTAGTATTTGGGATAGGATAGAAACGATTGTAATTTTCTATTATTACCAAATCATAACCCAAAATATCCAAACGCCTCTCTCTTAAATCATTCAAATCAATATATAAAAATTTCTTATCAAAGTTTTTGAGAAATTCCAATATCAAAAAGGTCTTACCGACCTTTGGCGGTCCGATGATAAGAGTATTTTCGTATTGGAGTTGGAGTTTGCGTGAATATATTTTGGTTTTGGGTAATTTTATCATAGATATTTTGCTAGGACTTTTGGAATGTGTATATCTCCGTTTGCATCTTGATAATTTTCCATAATAGCTACCAACGTCCTACCTACTGCAAGGCTACTTCCATTTAGAGTATGGACTAATTTATTTTTTTTACCATCTTTATATCTGATTTTAGCCCTTCTTGCTTGGAAATCTCTAACATTTGAAACCGAGCTTATTTCTCTGTATTTATTTTGCGATGGTATCCATACTTCTAAATCTATCGTTTTTGCCGCACTAAATCCCAAATCCCCCGTGCAAAGATTGACAAGTCTATGGGCAAGCCCAAGAGATGTAAGCAAATCACTTGCACATTTTACCATCTCATCAAATACTTTATCACTATCTTCTGGTTTGGTTATACATACCATTTCTACTTTATCAAACTGATGTTGTCTAATAATCCCTTTTGTATCTTGTCCATAACTCCCCGCTTCTTTTCTAAAACACGGTGTATAAGACGTCATTTTAATAGGTTGGTCTAAATCTTTGATAATCTCATCTCTAAAAAGATTTGTAAGAGGCACTTCGGCTGTGGGGATAAGGTATAACTCCTCTTTTTCAATTTTAAATAAATCTTCTTCAAATTTTGGAAGTTGTCCAGTTGCGGTCATTGTTTCTTTATTTACCATAAAAGGTACATAAACTTCTTCAAATCCTCTGCTTCTATTAAAATCAAGCATATAATTTATCAAAGCTCTCTCAAGCCTTGCGGCTTGGTTTTTCAGTACCGTAAATCTACTTTTGGCTAATTTTACTCCTCTCTCAAAATCAAGCCAATCTAGCTTTACTCCAAGCTCGTCATGAGATTTGATATCGAAATCAAAAGTAGGGATTTCACCGATTTTTGCGATTTCCACATTATCGTTATCATCATTACCCACCGGCACATCGTCATCTGGAATATTAGGAATCATTAAAGCTTTTTGAGTAAGTTTGTCATTTAGGTCGTTTAATTCCTTTTCTAGATTCGATATTAGATGTTTAATCTCCTCTACTTCTTTTTTGATCTCCTCAGCCTTTTGAGCTTCTTTATTTCTCATTAATTGCCCTATCTCTTTTGATAAAGTATTTCTTCTTGCTTGAAGCTGCTCAATCTGCTTTTTAAGAGGCTTTTGCATCTCAAAAAACGTCTTAACTTCCTGTAATAATTTCTCATCCACTTTTTTTAATAATAATCTTTTTTTTATATTTTCAAAGTCTTGTTCTAATAGCTTTAAATCAATCATTCCATTTCCTTTAGAATATTTTTTTTAGTTCTGTCTCTAGTTTGTTAGTCGGTATAATCTCACCACCTTGTAAAGTATCGGAAAAAAGCAATACTTTTAGACCCAGCTTTTTAAGAGATGGTAAAAACTTATAAACAATATGTTTCGTATCATCCTCTATCTCTACAAGCACGATTTTGATAGTAGAGAAATTTTGCTTGGTATACAAGATAAACTCTTTAAAATTATCAATGATTTCTACACTACAGTTGTGATTTAGATTTTCTAATACAAGGCTCAACTCTCTTGCTCTACTTCTATATTTGTCATAAATGACAATATTTTCACTCATTGCCGATAATTCGTCAAATATTTCCAATAATTCAATATCATCTTTGTTCATTTTACCTTCGTTAAGGTTTTTGAGATAATATTTAATAAATGTCTTGGTTGAATAACTTCCTTCAATTTTGGCTTCTTTGAAGAAGTTTTGAATAGAGCGGGATTTTTTGGAATTATCCCATAATATTTTATCAAACTCATAAGCGATACAATTCATCTCTCGCTCTAGTATTTCTGCTAGCACTTTTGCTTTTTGAAAGAAAAATTTGATAAATATAAGCCTATACGTATCTCTAAATTCTCTGAGGTCGTTTATAATATTTTCATTATCTTCTTTTAGTGATTGAGCTTTATCTATGAGATCTACATACTGTTTCCTCATCTCTTTTAGACGTGCTTCAATCTTAGCGTATGCAGCTGAGCGTGTGCTCATTTTTAATAACTCTGCTTCTAGTTTTTCTATCTTGGGCTCTAGCATTTTGGCATTAGAGAGAGATTGGGCACTTATTTGTTTGTTTTGTTCAAATTGTTCTTTTAGCTTGTTGTAGTTGGTTTGTTTATCTAGATATATCTTGGTAAACGGGATATCCAATAGTCTCTCTATCTTGGTTTTTACCGATGCATCGGCATCTTTATCCAATACGGCTGCTATATTTATCTCTAGCGGAATACGTGCTTCTTTTAAGAGTGCATTATGATACATCTCAATCTCTTCTAGTTTTTTATAAGTCATATGCAATGTGTTGTTATTGATATTTGCATCGATTTCTACTAGATTGTGAAATGCTGTAAGAATAAACCTTTTGACCTTTTTATATGGCAATGAGAGACTATTTTGCAAGTGAGATTTGAATTTATCGGCTACATTGATAAATCTTTGAAAAAATGCATCCAAACACAAATCAAGAGGAACATCTTCTTTGATTCTAAGCTTAGTCGGCAATTTATATGTAATTGGTGTCTTTGCTAATTTAAATAGTTCTGAAGGCTCTAGAGCAGTAGTGATGTTTGTAATTTTATTATTTTGTAATTCAAACTCCACTTCCATCCCAACTTCTGGTTGTTTTGGTGATTTCCATTGTTCCAGCACAAAGGGTTTCACACCGTAGTTAGCGACAAAAATCTTCCCCACCCCTTTGTTAGGGTCAAAGCTAGTAACTTTTCCTTTCAATAAATATCCTTAAGAGATCCTAGAGACTAGGACCTGCCTTTTGGTACACTTCCGCATTTGGAGCATCTGCGTATCTTTCAAAATTTTTCACAAACATTTGAGCTAATTTTTTGAGTTGTTTGTCATAAGCTTCTTTATCTTCCCATGTATTTCTTGGATTTAATACATTATTATCTGCTACACCATCTAATGCTTTTGGAATTTGTAGATTAAATACTGGTAATGTTTCAAACTCTGCTTCATTAATACTTCCGTTTAAGATACCATTGATACAAGCTCTCGTATCTTTGATACTCATTCTCTCTCCCACTCCATAAGGACCACCAGTCCAACCTGTATTTACAAGATATACGTTTACTTGATGTTTATCAATTTTTTCCCCAAGAAGTTTAGCATAATCAGTCGGATGTAAAGGCAAGAACGGCTCTCCAAAACAAGCACTAAATGTAGCTACTGGCTCTGTAATACCTCTTTCTGTCCCAGCTACTTTTGCTGTGTATCCACTGAGGAAATAATACATTGCTTGCTCTTTTGTTAGTTTACTCACCGGAGGCAACACACCAAATGCATCTGCTGTAAGGAAAATAATATTTTTTGGATGCCCTCCTCTAAGAGTGCATTCGTGATTTTCAATATGCTCAATCGTATAGCTTACTCTAGTATTTTCAGTCTTACTTCCATTCGAAAAGTCAACCTCACCGTTTTCATCTACTACCACATTCTCAAGAAGTGCACCTTTTTTAATCGCACCGAAAATTTCCGGCTCACTTTTTGGATCAAGATTAATCACTTTTGCATAACAACCACCCTCAAAATTAAATACACCTTCATCATCCCAACCATGCTCATCATCACCAATAAGCTTTCTCTCTGGGTCAGTTGATAATGTAGTCTTACCTGTTCCACTCAGTCCAAAGAAAAGTGCTACATCACCTTCTTTACCGATATTTGCACTACAATGCATAGATAACTTTCCTTCAAGAGGTAGCCAATAATTCATCATGGTGAAAATACCTTTTTTCATCTCTCCACCATACAAAGTTCCACCCATTACTGCCATATTTTCTTCAATATTAAACGCAATAAATACTTCTGAGTTAAGTCCTTGTTCTTTGAATTTGTCATTTTTAATACCACTTGCTACATAAAAAGTAAAATCCGGCTTGAACGTTTGTAGTTCTTCTTTGCTAGGCACTACAAACATATTAGTCACAAAATGTGCTTGCCATGCGGTTTTTGTCACAAATCTAATAGCTCTTTTACTATTTCCAACACCGGTAAAAACGTCAATAATATACAAATCACTATTTGATAATTCTTTTCTTGAGATTTCCAATAAATAATCAAATGTTTCTTTTGAGATAGGTTGATTAATCTCACCCCATGCGATATGTTTTTCACTTGGCGGTTGTTTTACAAAATACTTATCTTTGGGACTTCTACCGGTAAAAATTCCAGTGTCCACAGCCGTTGCACCTAAATTAGTCAAAGTTACTTCATTATTTTGTAAAGTTTGCTCAATCAATTCATCATAAGTGGGATTATGGATGATCTTCCCGATATTTTCAAGCTTTAAATCTTCTATATGATTTGGTTGCACTTTTGTTCCTTTGTGTTTTATTTTTGTTATTATAATATTTTTTTCGGATTTTTGATAAGTTTTTTCACAAAAATTTGGTAATTATTTTCATTTTCTTTTCATATTCTGATGTTATCATATTACTAGTATAAACACAAATATGTTAAGATAAGCTAATATTTCCTTGAATGAAAGAATTTTACTTTTTAGCGGAGAAATCTCTCAAAAATTACACTCAACCCAAAGGGTGGCTTTGCCATTTGTAAT
>JAADDX010000044.1 GCA_013153685.1 Campylobacterota bacterium
GTCAAAATACGTAAGAATCAAAATCGGTGATTACTACTATACAATCGGTGTAAAAGATAGTACATCGGCTGAGCCAGCTTATGCGATCTTACTAAGAAGTTCGGATAATCGTAGTTGGCAAGAGCTAAAATAAGGATATAATTACATGAACAAATCAGCATTTACAATGATTGAGCTTATCTTTGTGATTGTAATTTTGGGTATTTTGGCATCAGTAGCTTTACCTAGGCTTGGTGCTACTAGAACCGATGCCAAGATATCATCTCTAGCACAAAGTATCCAATCAGGGGTTGAGGAAGCTACGTCGTATGCTACAGCACAATCTACCGCTGTAGATAGCACTCCTCTTACTCAAATGTCTAGAGTATTTGATCAGCTTGTACACCAAAACCAAGCTACTCAAAGCTCAGACGGAAAGAAGCTAACTATTTACACTGATGGTGATGTTAATACTGGGAGTGCGTGTGTAAATATTGAGGTGAATTCTACTGCTTTATTACTAAGCACGGAGTCTTCTAATTCAGCACCGGTATGTGCCGGATTGAGAGAGATTATTAAAGATGCTAACTACACTATCAAAGGGAGAAAAGTTAGCTTCTAATCTCCTCTTTATTTCTGCTTACCGAATTTTATTTTTTTAATATTTTTTATTGACTTTTAAAACAAAATAAAGTATCATGTAAAAAAATTTTAAGGAGATATTTTATGACTGGAGCAATGACGGCTTTGATAACCCCGTTTAAGAATGGACGAATTGATACTGAGACTTTTGCTAAGCTTATCAAAAGACAAATAGATAGTGGGATCGATTATGTGGTGCCGGTAGGAACCACTGGAGAGAGTGCTACTCTAAGTCACAACGAACATAAAGAATGTATCGAAATAGCGGTAAACGTATGTAAAAACACCAATACCAAAGTATTAGCAGGTGCAGGTAGTAACTCTACAAAAGAAGCTATTGATTTGGCTAAATTTGCGGAATCTTGTGGTGCTGATGCGATTTTGAGTGTATCTCCGTATTATAACAAACCCACCCAAAGAGGGATTTTTGAACATTACAAGGCGATTGCCGACTCTATTGATATAGAGGTGGTATTATATAATGTCCCAGGTAGAACAAATTCTCACATCTTACCTCAAACAGCTATTGAATTATCAAAAGCATGCACAAATATCACTACCATCAAAGAAGCAAGCGGTGATATTAGCACGGTTGTGGAATATCAAGCAAAAAGCAATATGGATATTTTAAGTGGGGATGATGCGATAAATTACCCTATCTTAGCAAGTGGTGGAGTAGGGGTAATTTCCGTAACAGCAAATATTTTACCTCAAAAAATAGCGGATTTGGTTCATAGTGCATTGGATGGTGATTTAGCTAAAAGCAAAAAAATCAACGAAGAATTATGGGATATTAACAAAATATTATTTTGTGAGAGTAATCCAATTCCTATCAAGTATGCGATGCACATAGCGGGATTTTGCGAGCTTGAATATAGATTGCCGCTAACACCGCCAAGTGCCGAAAATATGCAAAAGATTCAGGAAGTATTAGCACAATATACGATTTAGTCATAGCCGGTAAATAGCAAATATAAAGGATGAAGATGAAAGATAAAACATTAGTAATTAGTGGTGCAACAAGAGGTATAGGAAAAGAGATAGTTTATAGATTTGCAAAAGAAGGTGTAAATATTGCGTTTACATACAACTCCAATGAAGAATTAGCAAAAGAGATAGCAGCAGATTTAGAGACCAACTATAATATCAAAGCAAAATATTATCCATTAAATATCCTTGAGCCGGATGATTATAAAAATTTATTCAAACAAATCGATGAAGATTTTGATAGAGTTGACTTTTTTATCTCAAATGCAATTATTTCAGGTAGAAGTGTAGTAGGAGGATTTGCTCCTTTTATGAGACTAAAACCAAAAGGATTAAACAATATCTATACAGCAACCGTATTAGCTTTTGTAGTAGGAGCTCAAGAAGCTGCTAAGAGAATGCAAAAAGTAGGTGGTGGTAGTATCATAAGCTTAAGTTCAACAGGAAATATCGTATATACTCCAAATTATGCAGGTCATGGAAGTAGTAAAGCAGCAGTTGAGACGATGGTAAAATATGCGGCCGCAGAGCTTGGAGAGATGGGGATTAGAGTAAATGCGGTAAGTGGAGGACCAATCGATACTGATGCTCTTAAAAAATTCCCAAATTACGAAGAAGTAAAAGCAGAAGTAGAAAAAAGAAGTCCACTTGGTAGAATGGGTGTAGCAAAAGATTTGGCTGGAATGTGCTATTTTCTATGCACTGATGAGTGTAGTTGGCTTACAGGACAAACTATTATTATAGATGGTGGGACAAGTTTTAAATGATTGTTACACAAGAAGGACTTGAATTTTATAGATGGCAAAAATGGTCTCATAGACTAAAACACGCCCCAAATATTTTGGCATTTTCAAGGGTGCTTATGGCACCTTTGATGTTTTTGTTTTTAGTAAATAGAGACCTATTTGAGTGTCATCCAAGTTGGTGTGATTATTTTGCTGCTTTAGTTTTTACATTGGCATCAATTACTGATTTTTTTGATGGTTATATTGCTAGAAATTTTGATGCAAAAAGCAAACTTGGAGAAATACTTGACCCGCTTGCTGATAAAATGCTTGTATTAGCTGGATTTTTGGGACTTATGATGATAGATAGAGCAAATCCTTGGGCTATTTATATTATTTTAGTTAGAGAATTTTTCATCACAGGGCTTCGTATCCAAATGGCTAGTGAAGGCAAAAAAGTAGCCGCAAGTATGGCAGGAAAGGTAAAAACGGTAGCTCAAATGGGTGCTATTGGATTTTTGACTATGAATTGGTATGGTGGTGAAGTGTTGCTTTGGGTTGCGGTTATATTGACAGTTTATAGCGGATTTGATTATATTAAAGTTTATTTAAGTAATGAAAATTAAATTAGTCTTGGCTATTCGCTCTTTGGATATGGGTGGGGCTGAGAGACAGTTTGTTTTGTTGGCAAACAATTTAGATAAGAGTATTTTTGATGTCACTGTAGTGACTATGTATGGCGGGCAATTGGATTTGCAATTACAAACCAAGCATATCAATCTCCATAAAAAAGGGAGATTTGATATTCGATCTTATTTTGCTTACAAAAAACTCCTCCATCAACTTCGTGCCGATATTATCTATTCGTTTTTACCAGAGATGAATCTATTTTCTCTATGGGCTAAGCCCAAATATAGCAAAATTGTATGGGGTTTTCGTTTTGGAGATATGGATCTGTCTAAGTATGGTAAATTTTCTATGTTTGTGTTTTTTTTGCAAAAAAAATTTGCACCATTTATAGATCTGGCAATAGCAAATTCATATTCTAATCTAAATTTTCATCGCAAAGTAGGGTGCATACCTCCAAAAGCAGAAGTTATTTACAATGGGATTGATACCTCCATATTTGCTCCCAATGTCTTACAAAGAGCGAATTTTAGGGAGAAATATCACCTTAGTGATAAAGATATAGCAATTGGAATGGTTGCACGATTGGATGAGGTGAAGGGGTATGATATTTTCTTGCAAGCAGCTAGCAAAATCGCACATCAGATGGATAATGTGTATTTCTTCATCGCCGGTGCGGGGGATGTTAATAAAATCAAATCTTACCTAAATCACAAAATACGGTATTTAGGCTATTGTAATTCCCAAGAAGTCTACAATGGTCTGGATGTATTTGTATCTGCTTCTATATCAGAAGGGTTTAGCAACTCCATAATCGAAGCTATGGCGTGCAATCTTAAATGTATTATCACCGATATAGGAGATAATCACCTTCTTGCCAATGAAAATACTATCATTATCCCTCCAAACGACGCTGATAGTATGTATCATGCTATGAAACGAATAATCCACATGCCATCAGCCTCGATATACAAACAAATCCACAAACAATTTTCAGCCAATAACATGATTCAACAAACTCAAAAAGTCTTAATCGATTTGATGACAGAGTAGAGAAAATATGTTATAATTCATTAAAATTTCAAAAAGGGATATTATGGAAATATTTAGTCACAACAAAACGTACGATTTTATGGCAAAAAGGAATCTATTTGTCTCAATTTCTTTATTGTTTATCATCTCCTCTTTTGTATTGATATTTACAAAAGGATTTAATTGGGGGATTGATTTTAGAGGTGGGACTGTAGTGCAGATTCGATTTGAGCATAAAGCACCTATTGCCAAAATTCGCCAACTTTTATCTAAACAATACGAGGGTGTGAGTGTTACGAATTTTGGTAGCGATAAAGAGGTGATTATCAAATTTCCCACAAAAGTAAAAAACTCGGTAACAAAAGATATGGGTGATACGGTTAGTAAATTGCTTTTACCTCTTGGGAAATTTGAAGTTAGAAGAGTTGATATTGTAGGAGCAAAGGTAGGAGATGAGCTTACTCACAAGGGTCTTAAAGCCTTGTTGCTCGCTATTGTAGGTATTTTGATATATGTAGCTTTTAGATTTGAATGGAGCTTTGCACTGGCTTCTGTGTTGGCACTTGTGCATGATATCACTATTTCCCTCGGGTTTGTGAGTTTGTTTGATGTAGATGTGAACTTGGATGTGCTTGCTGCATTGCTTACTATTTTGGGGTATTCGCTAAATGATACGATTGTTGTATTTGATAGAATTAGAGAGGAAATTATCCAAACAAAAGAAAAAAACTTAGCAAAAATTATCAATTCATCGGTTTCTAAAACACTCTCAAGAACCACGCTTACTTCATTGACGACATTTTTTGTGGTATTGATGTTGTTTGTATTTGGTGGAGATATTATCAAGCCTTTTAGTTTTACATTGCTTGTAGGTGTGATTGTAGGGACTTACTCATCTATTTTTATTGCATCTCCACTCCTTATTTGGTTGAAATTCAATGTGGATGATTTTAGAAAAAACCTAGCTGAAAAAGAAAAACGAAGAAGAGAGAAAGAAAAGCTAAGAGCTCAATTCGAAGGAGGAGTTGTATAATGGATTTTGGTAAGGTTATATATGTATTTTTTTCTTTGATGTCTTTGACGTCTGTTGGTGGGTATATTTACGATAAGACAAGTAGTGTTTTGTTGTTTTTAGCTCTTGGGGTGAATCTTATCTCAACTGTCTTGAAAATAGGTGTAAAAAACCTCCTATCGGCGGAATTGTTTGCAGCTAGCTTGGTGGCTGATTTGCATCTTATTCCGGCTACATATTACGAAGTTGTCAAACATGAAAGCAATACGGCACTTGCTCTTGCTATTGGTGCTTTTTTGGCAAATATTATCTCATTTGTGTTTGTGGCAATTGAATTATCAAAAGATTCGGATGAATTTTAAGGGTGTGCTTTGAAAATAGCAATTAACGGATTTGGGCGTATTGGACGAAGTATAGCCAAAGTTATAGCTAACAGCGATGATTTGGAGTTAGTAGCGATAAATGATTTATACGATACTCAAAGTTTGTATTATTTACTGAAGTATGACTCGGTGCATGGCAGATGTGATAGAGTATCTTTTGATGGAAATGATTTATATATCAACAACAAGCTAGTTATCACAACTACACATGCTGATAATTCACATATAGATTTTTCTATGGCTGATGTGGTATTTGAGTGTAGCGGTAGAAATCTCACCACCGAGTCTGTAAGACATCATATCGATAAGGGTGCTAAGAGAGTGATTATCTCAGCACCAGCTGTTGATGATACGCCGACGTTTGTTTTGGGTGTCAATCATATAGCTTATCAAAACCAACCAATTATTTCCAATGCATCATGCACTACCAATTGTTTAGGTCCTATTGCCAAAGTGTTGGATGAGCATTTTGGGATTAGGAAAGGTTTGATGACGACTATTCACAGCTATACAAACGACCAAAAAATCCTTGATGTCAAACATCAAAAAGATATCAGACGCGGTAGGGCAGCGGGGGTGAATATGATCCCCACTACCACCGGTGCGGCTAAAGCGATGTATAAAGTCCTCCCATCACTCAAAGGGAAATTGCATGGACAATCAGTCAGAGTGCCTATTGCGGATGTATCTATTGTGGACTTGAATGTAGAATTGGATTCCAACCTCACCGCACAAGAAGTTATTTATCACTTACAACAATATCGACAAACATACCCAACGATTCTTAATCTAACTAGTGATGTTGTAAGTACTGATATATTACAAAATCCTTATTCATCAAATGTAGATACCAAACTAATCACGATTGTAGGTGGAAATATGCTTAAGATTATGAGTTGGTATGATAATGAATGGGGTTATGCTAATAGAATGTGTGATATGGCACGCTACATTCTTAGAGGTGAGATATGAGTATAAATGAAGTGATTGAATGTATCAAAACAAGCGGTAAGAATATTATTTTGCTAAAGGGGACTTTGGGTAGTGGAAAGACTACTTTGGTTAAGGAATTTGCTAAGAGTATAAATCCCGATATCACGGTGACTTCACCCACGTTTTCTTTGCAAAATATCTACAATGATACTATTTATCACTACGATTTATACAACAAAGAGATTGAGCAGTTTATTTCCATGGGTATGTTAGAAGAGCTGCAAAAAGATGGGATGCATTTTATTGAATGGCCAAAAGAGCTGCAGAAATATTTGGATTTGTATGGGTTTGAATATTTGACTGTGGAAATTACGATGAAAAACAACAAAAGGATTTTTAATTGCATACATTAAAAGCCACGAATTTAGAAAAAATTATCAAAAAAACCAAGATTATTAAAAACGTATCGTTGGAGGTATGCTCATCAGAAGTGGTAGGGTTATTTGGTCCCAACGGTGCTGGTAAGACGACATCGTTTTATTTGATTTGTGGACTTGTGCCGCCAGATGGTGGGATGGTAACACTTGATAATGAAGATATAACTACACTACCTTTACATCAAAAAGCCCAAAAAGGGATAGGGTATTTAGCTCAAGAAGCGTCTATTTTTAGAGATTTGAGTGTAGAGGATAATCTGTATTTGGTAAGTGAACTGTGTTATGGAGCGGGGAGTATGGAAGCTGAGAAGATAGTAGAAGGTTTGCTTGAGAAGTTCAATATAGAAACGATACGCAAAAGAAAAGGGATTAATTTGAGTGGAGGGGAGAGAAGGAGAGTGGAAATCGCAAGAAGCTTGGTGCCTAAGCCTAAATTTTTATTTTTGGATGAACCTTTTGCTGGGGTAGATCCGGTTAATGTAAATGATATCAAACATCTTATCAAAATCTTAAAAAATGAAAATATTGGGGTTTTGATCACGGATCACAATGTAAAAGAAACGTTGGATATTTGTGATAGAGCATACGTGCTAAAAGATGGAGAAATGTTAAGCCAAGGGACTCCTAGTGAGATTATTGCCGATAAAAACGTGCAGAAATATTATTTGGGAGAAGGATTTTTGGTGTGAAATTAAAAATAAGCAATAAAAACAAACTATCCAATAAGCTTATTACTTTTTTACCGATTTTAAAATCTTCTTTTGAAGAGATTGATGAAATAGTCAAAGAGGTCGAACAAGAAAATCCATTAATTGATGTCAAATACAAAAGAACAATTGCATTTAGTGAATATGTCCAAAATTCTTCATCGGAAATTATAGAAAATAGGCTTACTAGCAAATCATCTTTATATGATGAATTACGTATGCAGATTTTATCATCAAGAATATTTCCATCTCAAAAGTCTCAACGCATCGCTTTGCGAATATTAGAAGATATAGATGTGGATGGGTATTTTAGTGCTGATGAAGAGAGTATTGCTAGAGAATTGGGTGTGGATGTGAGTGAAGTGCAAAAGGTTAGGATGCGTTTTAGTTTACTAGAACCGGCTGGAGTAGGGGCTAAGGATATGAAAGAGAGCTTTTTGTTTCAGCTTGAGAATGTGGAAGTGGATGATGAATTGTTTGAGTTTTGTGTAAAATTGATAGAAGATTTTGATTCTTTAGAAAAATACCAAAATCACAAATTGTTTAAAAAAGCATTGAATGTAATTAGCCAGTTTAATATTACCCCAGCACTTGAGTATGTTGATAACGAATACATTATTCCAGATATCATCGTATTAAATGAGAATGGAAATTTGGAGATAAAAATCAATGAAGATTACTATCCGGATATTCAAATCAAAGCCGATATAGACAATTCTTTTGCCAAAGAGAAACTCAAAGAAGCAAAAAGTCTTATTGAAGCCCTAGAATTGCGAAAAAGCACCTTATATAAGCTTGCTTTGATGATTGTAGAGTTGCAATATGACTTTTTTTTGGGTGGAGCACTAAAGCCTATGAAGTTACAGGATGTGGCGGATGAATTGGGATATGCACTCTCAACAATTTCTAGAGCAATTAGCAACAAATATATTTTGTGTAATAGAGGTTTAATCCCAATTAAGTCATTTTTTACAAAAGCGTTAGATGATAATACCTCAAATGCACAAATTAAAGATTATATCAAATATCTAATCCAGCACGAAGATAAAGAACGACCACTTAATGATGAAACATTAGCCAAATTAACAAACGAAAAATTCAATATTAAGATTGTAAGAAGAACAGTGACTAAATATAGAAAAGCACTCGATATCCCTACATCTCGCCAACGAAAGAGAGATTATAAAATTTCTATTAGCTAATCTGTATAATAAAAAGGATTTGTGACTCTTTGTAGTTTTTGTTCAAAGTCAACTTGTTCAAAGTTGAGTGAATGTTTGCTTGCAATGGTGCCTTTTCTGATGTGCTCATATTCATGTGTGTATAAAGTATATCCTAATGTGTATAAAGCATATCTAATAGGCGTTGCTACGGAATATGTGGTGATAATTTGTGGATTGAGATTATCAATATCACGGAAATATTCTATAGTCCATAGTGATGTATTGACTTTTGGTGAGAAGGCATCTTGGTATACGATATCTACTTGAGGTAGAGTTGTAATGTATGTGCGTGCATCCTCAAATGCCACTTCCACTTCTACAGAGCTATCTTTGTAATATCCCTTTTTACTGATTTCATTGATGATATCTTTTATACTATCGAACTCTTTTGGATACTCAAAGTTAATCAAACTTTTTACGAGCTTTTCATCTAGCTCAGGAGAATATATCTTTAGATTGCTGTTTTTTGGTCTATTAAGTATAGATAAGAACGTATTAAACCCCAATCCAAAACATATATCAAGTATAGTGATGTTTGGTTGATTAACACTTTTGAATGCGGGATATACATGCTTGTATAACGTTTCGGTTATAGCACCTTCGCTTGAATGATAACATTCGTTAAAGTGGGGATTTTTGAGTGTCCAACTACCATCTTTGGTAGGTATTTTAATAAAGGGGGTCAAAAAATCCCCTTTATCTTATTCGTGAGTTACTACAGGCATTGGAATTTCGTTTTCCATTGCTTTTTTAGCACTTCCGTATTTTTTAAGCATTTTCATTCTGTAGTTGTAGATATCTTTCATCTCTCTGATATCTTGCATTACTTGGAATACACCATGCCAGTGAGCGTAATCAGGTGATCCCATAGCTGCACCATGTCTAAATCTTCTTCCTTCATGATGCCATAAGTAGTAGTATAGTTTGAAGAATGGATCAGACCATACGTCAGATTTCATTAAACCTTTTGATTTTAGGTCTTTCATCATTTTGTTAGCCATTGCTTTATATTGATTGTATACTTTTACAGCAGCATCTACTCTTTGGAAATAATTGTTTGTGAATGTTGCTTGGTGACAAGTAGCACATACTTGTTTCATTTGGCTTCTTGCAGCTTCTGGTCCTTCAGGGTTACCAGCTTTAGCATTTCCTCTAATTACTGTTTTACCCCATTCAACTTTACCAGCACCTTTCCACCATGCCCATCCAGCAGTTTCAGCACCTTTAGTTCTTAAGAAACTATCTGGAGCCCATAAGTTCCATTTTAATCTATCAGAAACGTTGTGAGTTGATTTAA
>JAADDX010000055.1 GCA_013153685.1 Campylobacterota bacterium
TGATGGTATCTAAGATTTTTACTTGCTCATCCATAGCTTTATCAGCTGTTTGAATGATCCCAATACCGTCATTTGCATTTTTAATAGCTTGCCCAAGACCATTTGCTTGACTTCTTAAACTATCTGCAATTTGAAGTCCAGACGCATCATCCGCTGCTTTGTTAATTCTAAGTCCTGAAGATAATTTCTCTAAAGACTCATTGATAGCTCTATTGTTCATTGTAGCCGTAGCGTGTGCATTAAGTGCAGCTACGTTTGTGTTAATTCTAAATCCCATTTTAAACTCCTTTTTGGTTTAGTTTAAAGAGTGACTTCCTTGTCAACCCTTTTGATAATTATATCGTATTTTTTACAAAAAACTTAAGAATTTTTTTAAATTTTTTGTAAATTTTCACAAAAATCCCAAAATTTGGGATTAGAATGATTTTTTGAATTCCGGATATGCTTCAATACCGCATTCCTCACTATCAAGCCCTTCTACTTCTAGTTCTTCATCAGCTCTAAATGGCGAGAATTTGTTTATAATATAGATTACAACATAGCTAATACTAAACGATAAAATAGCCACTACCACAATCCCTTTTAGTTGAGCTAACAAACTATAATCGCTAAATAAAGCTACAGCAATAGTTCCCCAAATACCATTTACAAGGTGAACACTCAATGCTCCTACCGGATCATCTATTTGTAGTTTATCAAAAAACATAACAAAATAAAACACCAAAATTCCACCAATTCCTCCTATAATAATAGGAGCATAAATCCCTACTACATCAGCCCCAGCAGTAATAGCCACAAGTCCTCCTAGAGCACCGTTGAGTATCATTGTGATATCAAATTTTTTATACATAATATAAGATAGTAACATTACCATTATTCCACCCGCTAAACCGGCTGTATTTGTATTCATAATAGTAAGTGCTACAGCATCGGCGTTTTCTTTTGATGAAATTGCACCAACACTACCTCCATTAAAACCAAACCAACCAATCCACAACAAAAACGCCCCTAACGTTACCAAAGGGATATTACTCGCTGGTATTACTCTAATCTTACCATTTTTATATCTTCCCTTCCTAGGTCCAATAATCATAATAGCAGCCAACAAAGCCCATGCACCAGTAGAGTGAATTACAGTTGATCCGGCTAAATCGTGCATACTAGAAATATCCAAAAATGTCCCGCTAAATACATTACTTCCCCATGTAATATTCACAATAAAAGGGTAAATAAAACCACCCATAGCAATCGTAAAGAATATTAACGGAATTAAGCGAGTTCTCTCACTCACACCACCACTCATAATATTAACAGTCTTTCCTACAAAGGCCATCTGAAATAAAAATACAGCCCATGCACTCATACTATCACTCCCAAAAGCACCAAAAGCAATATGATAACCACTTAATAAAAACATCATACTAGCTACTAAGTATATCATCGTATTAGTTGTCAAAACTGCTGTAACATTTTTAGTCCTTACAAGTCCCGCCTCAAGCATAGCAAAACCAGGGACCATCATGATAATCAGCACAAAACTAAATAATGCAAACAAGGTATCCACTACGTAATTCATCCATAACTCCTTCTAAGTTTTTTGAAATTATATCAAAAATAACAAAAAGTTACATTTCCACTAATAAAACACAAAATTACTCTTATTTGCTATTTGTTTTTTACAAATTTTATGATATCATTCAATAAAAAAAAGGATTACATTATGATAAAACAAAAGCAAATGAATTATCTTAGATTCTTATACGCTTCTTTTATGACGCCCAATAGAGAAATAGCGGAAATTTTTGAAGATTTTGGCTTGATTGAATATAAACATATGATGTGGGCTATGAATGATATGGTAAATAATGGTGTTGAATTTGATATGGATATTGATAACATTGACCTTAAAGTCACAAATACCGGCGAATTAATTTCAAAATTAAAAGATACACTCAACCAATCACTAAACAATACAAATACCAAAGGGATAGACCACGAAACTCTACAAAGATTTAAAAGCGATGAAGAATATATGTTAAATACCCTAAATACACTAAACGACAATACCAAAATTACTGCATTTGATGAACATAAAACACTTGAGAATATTTCCCTAACTCCACAACAAGCAGATGCGTTTAATTTCTTTTTAATAGGAGAAACATTTAAAGAATATGAATTAATCACTATATATTCATATCTAAAAGCACACATCAATAACAATGTAGAAGCTGTAAATTGTTTTAGTGATTTGGCAAGTGATTCTATCTACCATCTCAAACGATTTGCAAAATTTGCTGCAGAACTTGGAACTTTGTCGTTTGTAAGAAGCGTAGATAAAAGTAAATATCAAAATGTGGAAATAGTAAAATTCCTAAAAGAAAATATAGAAGAGGAAATTGGTGCTGAGAAGGAATGTTTGGTATTGGCACAGAAGATAGGAAATAAAGAATTGAGTGACTTTTTGCTCTTTATATCAAGACAAGAGGTATATCACGCAAAATTACTTCAAAAAGCCCTTCAACATCTCAAATAATTCCGTGAATAAAACGGTGAAATAGATGTGATTTGGTGTTAATTACTCAATCTATCTATTTCACCACACATGTGTTATTGCGTAATAAACGGAAATAACACACTTATTTTATCTGGTAAAAACTCCACTTTGATATTTTCATAATTGATGTGAATTCTTTGAATATCTTTTGCAAAAAGAGTAATTTCTAATAATTTATGTTTTTTGTGATCGATGATTATGTATTCCCCTATTCTAATTTTTACGACTGTTTTGATGATTGAATTGTTTTTGAGTGCACTATATAACAATTTAAAAATTTCCACCACCACTTCTTGGTTAAACAAAATATTGGCTACATCCGGATCAAACTCATCTACAAATGTCACATCCTTATCAATAAACACATAAGTACGGGCCAAGTCAATTACCAAATACAAATTAATAGGCTCAAGAATTAGTTGGACTTTACAGCTCTTTTCTGTAAGTCGTTTATAAAACTTCACCCCAATTTCATCATAATTATCATACCCTATTAACGCATAATCATACACAAATTCCCCAAAGACGAATTCATGTTTTACATACCGAAAGTCTGGTGAGGTAGGAGCGTAGCCGATGATAGTGTTATACACTTCTTTTGGTGATACGAACGAGAGCAAATATTCACCGGCATAGTTAGTATACACAACCTTGGCGTTATTGTTAAATATAATTAACGCATCAGTATCATGTAAAATCCAATTTTCCAACAAAGTCTTCATTGGATAGTACTAATCTTTTCTAGTTGAGGAATAAGGGTTTGTAATTGCTCTAACTCTAGCATATTATCTCCATCACTTAGAGCTTCTTGTGGATTATAGTGCACTTCAAAAAAGAATCCATCCACACCAACTGCCGCTGCTGCCCTAGCTAAATACGGCACATATTCCCTCTTACCACTACTTTTGCCATTAGCACCTCCAGGCATTTGAACAGAATGTGTAGCATCAAATATCACAGGAGCAAATTGTCTCATAATAATCAAACTTCTCATATCCACTACCAAGTTATTATAACCAAAACTTGATCCTCTCTCTGTAAGCCAAACTTTATGTTTTAGTGAATTATCGTAATTCACTTCATTGCACCCACGTGTTTTTAGCACCTTCAAAACGGAAAATTTCATATCATTCGGTGACATGAACTGCCCTTTTTTAATATTCACAATTTTATCGGTTTTTGCCGCTTCTACCAACAAATCTGTTTGCCTACACAAAAATGCGGGTATTTGCAATACATCCACCACTTCACTAACCGGTTTTACTTGTGAAGTCTCGTGAATATCTGTGAGTATTTTGTATCCAAATTCGTTGTTAACCTCTTGTAGAATCTTCAATCCTTCCTCCATCCCAACACCTCTAAAACTATCAAGACTTGTGCGATTAGCTTTATCAAAGCTTGCTTTGAAATAAAACTCATGCTCTTTTAAATAATGCAAACTTTCAGCAATTCTCATCACTTGTTCTTTGCTCTCTATAACACAAGGTCCGGCAATAACAATCATTCTTCATCCTTTATAACGTGTATTTTGGGGAATTATACCATAAGAATTTGGAAAATTACGGTTTTTTTGGTATAATTAAGATTATTTCGATATTGAAGGGGTTAGCTTGCTTGATAAGATTAAATTAGCATTAAAATACAGTGAAGATGAGATAGTTTATAAGCGATATATCCAGAATCTAAAGCTAGATAAGAGCTCTAATTCACAATTTCTAAAAATCGAAGCCCCAAATATATATATAGCAACGTACCTAAAAAGACATTTTAAGCAAAAATTTATCGATATATACCAAAGGGAGACTGAAATCGTCCCGAAGATAGAATTCATCACCAAATCATACCAAGGAAAAATTGATTTTGAAGAAGCTATTAAGAAGGATTTCACTAACTCCACAGTAACGTTGGTGCCTGAATTCACTTTTGATAGTTTTGTAGATGGTGCGAGTAATTTATTTGCCTACAACACTGCCAAATCAGTAACCAAATCCCCTGGGACATTATATAATCCATTGTTTATTTATGGAGGAGTTGGACTTGGAAAGACTCATTTACTCCAAGCTATCGGAAACGAACTTAAAAACAAATTACAAATCACATACGTGACTAGCGAACAATTTACCAATGATTTTACGTACCACTTAAGAAATGACTCTATGCAAGATTTCCACAAAAAATACAGACAGTGTGATTTGTTGTTAATAGACGATATTCAATTCTTTGCGGATAGAGAAAAAACTCAAGAAGAATTTTTTCACACTTTCAACGAGCTCATAGCCAACAAAAAACAGATTTGCGTTACCGCAGATAGGCACCCCAAAAACATACTTGGGATAGAAAAACGCCTATCTACGAGATTTGAACAAGGTATTATTGCAGAGATTCAACCACCGGAATTAGAGACAAAAATCGCTATTATCAAAAAAAAGTGTGAATTAAACAACATCACGTTACCAGATGACGTAATTCACTTCATCGCTACTACACTAAATAATAACATTAGGGAAATTGAAGGTATGATTACACAAACTTACGCGATGGCCAATATGATCGGAACAGAGATCAGTCTCGACTTTACCAAAGAGATATTCAAAGAACAGATGGATAACAAGGAAATTACACTAGATACAATAATCAAAATCATATCAAAAGAATTCAATCTAAAACCAAGTGAAGTAGTAACCAAAAGCAGAAAACCGGCTATCGTATTAGCAAAAAGGACTGGAATATTTCTAGCACGTGAATTAACCAAAAAATCAACCACACAAATCGCTAAATTTTTCGGATTAAAAGACCACAGTGCTGTAAGTCATGCTATAAAAGCATTTAATAAAAAGATTAAAGATGATAAAGACTTTAAAATCAAACTCGAAGAATTGAAAAATAAAATCAAAAATAGTGAATAATGTGAAAATATTTTCACAGATTTTTCACCGTTAAAAATCCCATAAAATGGGCTTTAAATGGTATTTTCACATATTCACTATGCTTATTACTATTACTAAAAAATATTTAATAATTTAAGGAGAAAAAATGAACATACAAATCCAAAAATCTATCTTAGATAACATTCTAAATCAAATGGTCAATTTCACAGACAAGGATAACTCACAAATAACATCTCATATACTAATCCAAGCTCAAAACAACACAATAACTCTAAAAGCTACTGATAAGGAAATAAATATCATCTATACAATAAATGTAGATAACATACAAGAAGAGGGGATTACTAGCATTAACGGAAAGAAGCTTCATGAGATTATCAAAACACTCAATGATGATCTTATTACTATAAAAACAACAGATTCAATCAACATAATTTCTCAAAAAGATTCTATCTATAAATTGCCAGCATTTGATGTAAGTACATATCCTCAATTTCCAGCAATAGATGATAACTTTGTAAAACTAGATATTAATCCAATCCTATTTATAGAAGGTTTGAAAAAAACTTTTGTAACAATAGATACAAACAATGCCAAATACGAACTAAATGGGGCTTTGATTGATTTTGATGATACCCAAACAAACATAGTATCCACAGATACCAAAAGATTAGCGTTATTTGCTATACCCAATCAAAAACAACATCCTCAAATTATTATTCCCAAAAAAGCGATTGCGGAAATTAAAAAATTGTTTTTAGATAACTTTGAAGTATTTGTAAATGATATTCAATTAGCTGTAAAATCGAACAATATCACTTTTTTTACCAATCTTATCAATGGTGTATTTCCGGATTATAAACGTATTATTCCAACTCAATACAAATACACACTTACCCTAAATAAAAACGATTTTATAAAAGCAATCAAAAGAATCAACGTTATTTCCAATGAAGTAAAAATAACTATTATGCCAAATATGATGGAGTTTGAATCTATCTCATCTGAATCAATAGAAGCAAAAACAGATATGCCAATTACCACTCCTATAGAAAATTTCGTATTTGCGATAAATTCAAAGTTTGTCTTAGAATTTTTAAATGTGGTTGATAGCAATGAGATAGAATTGTGTCTAAACGAACCAGAAATCCCTTTTACTCTAAAAGATGGAAATTTTCAAACTATCGTAATGCCTTTGAGTATATAAATACGTCTTCTTCATCAAAGGCGATATTTTACCATATCGGTCAACACTAAAAAATATTATCAAAAATTGGACTTTTTTCTTTTTTTTTGATATTATACTCAATCAAAAAAATATCAAAGGTGTTTAAATGGTAGAAAAAATAGATACTGCAAATTTTATTATCAAAGCAAAAATTAGCAAAGATGACATAGCAAAACAAAAAGAAAAAGTTGCTAAAAAGCTTGCAAAACAAGTAAAAGTAGACGGGTTTAGAAAAGGTAAAACTCCAATTGCTATAGTAAAAAAGATGTATGCAAACGAAATCGAAAAAGAAGCGATAGATGAGTTAGTAGCAAAAGAGTTTGAGAGTGGGTTAAAAGAATTGAACATCTCAAGAAGTCAATTAGCTGGAGAGCCGATTTTTACTAAATTTGAGCAATCTGATGATGGAGTGGATCTAGAGATACAAATCTCAATTAATCCTACAGTGGAAATAACTGATTATGAAGATGCTATCCCAGAAGTTAACAAACCTCAAGTTACTCCAGAAGAGATTGATGATAAAATCAAACAATACGCACAAGATGCGGCAGAGCCGGTAGATAGCGATAAGACTCAAGCAGAAAACGGAGATATTGCGGTAATCGACTTTGAAGGGTATATTGATGGTGAGAAGATGGAGAATGGAAGCGGTGAGAATTATCCATTAGAGATAGGAAGCAATACATTTATCCCTGGATTTGAAGAGCAACTTGTAGGGATGAAGGTAGGAGAAGAGAAAGATATCAAAGTAACATTTCCACAATCATACCACGCAAAAGAGATAGCTGGTAAAGAAGCGACATTTAAAGTAAAACTTAACAAAATCCAAGAGAAAAAAGTCCCAGAAATTAACGATGAATTAGCTAAAAAACTATTACAAGATGAAAATGCGGATGTTGAGAAATTAAAAGAGGAAATTAAAAAAGAACTTCAACTTGCAAAAAAAGCGGAAATATATAATCCAAAAAAAGAAGAATTAGCTGAAAATCTAATCAAAAAATTCTCATTTGATGTGCCTCAAACTATCGTAAACAAAGAAGCGGAAATCATCATCAATCAAAAAGCATCAACACTAAAACCAGAAGAGTTACAAGAAATTTCACAAAATGAAGAGAAATTAAAACAATTCCAAGAAGAAGCAAAAAAAGAAGCAATAGATAGAGTAAAACTGACATTTATCGTAAATGAACTTGCTAAAAAAGAAAATATCGATGTAAGTGATAACGAAGTATTACAACTTATCTATTTTGAGGCGTTAAGAGCTGGTGAAGATATCCAGAAAGTGTTGGATTATTACAAACAAAACAACCTATTACCGGCTGTAAAAATGAGCTTAATTGAAGATAAATTATTTACTCATCTACTAGACAAAAAAGCCAAATAATTTCTTTGGTTTTTTTGGATTTGATGAGAAAATGATATATTTTTTTATTAAATCTAAAAAGGATACAGATGTTAATACCTACAGTGATAGAAAAAACCGGAAGAGGTGAGAGAGCTTATGATATTTATTCAAGATTACTAAAAGATAGGATTATTATTTTAAGTGGTGAGATTGAAGATCATAAAGCTAGTTTGATTGTGGCTCAGTTGTTGTTTTTAGAAGCGGAAGATCCTCAAAAGGATATCTATTTATATATAAATTCCCCTGGTGGAGTGGTGACTGCTGGTATGAGTATTTATGATACTATGAATTATATCAAACCAGATGTTGTGACTATTTGCTTGGGGCAAGCTGCGAGTATGGGGGCGTTTTTGCTAAGTAGTGGAGCCAAAGGAAAAAGATACGCTTTGCCTCACGCTAGAATCATGATCCATCAACCGCTTGGTGGAGCACAAGGACAAGCTACCGATATTGAGATTCACGCTAAAGAAATCTTAAGAATGAAAAAAGAATTAAATGAAATTTTAGCCAAAAATACCGGTCAAACTTTGAAAAAAATTACAGCCGATACTGAAAGAGACAATTTCATGTCTGCTAAGGAAGCGTTGAAATATGGGCTAATTGATAAAGTATTGGAAAAAAAGGAATAAATAGGAAGTAGTTATGGAAGCATTAAGTTTAAACGAACCTTCAACTGAGATTGAGATTTTTGCAAAAAGGGTATTGGATAAATTAATAGAAGATAGCGTGGAGCCTATCCCGTATTATTATAGTATTTACTTTTTTAACATGTTAGATGAAGAACCGGAGGCTTTTCAAAAGACTGTAAAAGAATTGATTGATTTAGAGAGTAACAACGAGTTAGAAGAGGACTTGAAGTTTGAACAAAAATTAAAAGAATCATTCAAATATTCCAAAGAATTATTGCAAGATAGTGCTATGATATACAAAATTTCCAATACACTAAAAGAAAAAAATCAAATGTTTTTAAAAGAAGCTGAGAGTGTCTCAACTCCCCAAGCCTTCAAGAATATGTTAAGAACATTCAAAAAAAATACCGAAATGCTTTCTAAAAAACTAGATCAAGTAATCCACAAAATGAAAGATGTATATGCCAAAAATATCACAACCCTCAAAGAGATAGAAAAAGAATCTATGTTTGATGCTTTATACGGTTTGTATAACAAAAACTATTTCCTAAAAGGTGTAAAAAAGGAAATTGCTCAAGTTAAGAAATTTAAACATGCAAGTAGCTTGATGTTGTTAAAAGCTTCAAAAGAGGTAATGGGTTCGTTATCTGATAAAGGTAAAATAGTAGTAAATAGATTTGTTGCGAAAATTTTGCTAAAAACTTCAAGAAGGACGGATATTATAGCCCATCTAGGTGATGGTGTATTTGCTATGCTATTAAAGCACACAGACAAAGTAGGGGCTATGAAAACCAGTGAGAGGCTATCTGATATGATATCAACTTCGACGATTTTTATCGAAGGTGATGAGCTTGAAGTGAAGATCGTAATAGGTATTAGTGAGATTACTGGTGAGAAAAACGAAGTAGAGATTGTTGAGTGTGCAAATAACAAATTAATAGAAGCCGAAGAAGATGGTGTGTTGTATAAAATTTGCGAGGATGACTGATGGAGATTATAACATACCCAAATAAACTATTAAAACAGATATCAAAACCGGTAGATAAGTTTGATAAAGAACTACATAAATTACTTGATGAGATGTATGAGATAATGGTGAAAAATAATGGCGTTGGATTGGCTGCGATTCAAGTGGGTATCCCTATTAGGGCATTGTTGATTGATATAGGAGATGAAGACGGTAATCAGAGTAAAAATACATTACTTGAAGTAATCAATCCGGAGTTTTTGGAGTGGAATGGTACGCAAAAAGATACGGAAGGGTGTTTGAGTGTGCCTGATTATTATGATGAAGTTGAGAGATATGCTAATGTGAAGGTGAGATATTTTGATAGAAACGCCAAAGAGCATATTGTCGATGCTAGCGGGCTTTTGAGTGTAGCGTTTCAACATGAGACAGATCATCTAGATGGACATTTGTTTATTGAGAGGCTAGATTACATTAAAAGAAAAAAATTCGAAAAAGAATGGAAAAAGAAACTAAAACAAAAAAAATAAACTCAGCGATTTTTGATGGCGAGGTTCATTATGTAGAAGTGGAGACTACTTTTATTAAAGCCTTGCCCTCATTTAGTATCGTGGGATTAGCTGGTAATGCCGTTCAAGAGAGTAAAGAGCGGATAAAAGCAGCTTTGATGAACAATGATTTTACATTTCCTCCACTCAAAATCATCACCAATCTCTCACCCGCTAATTTGCCCAAAAAATCTACAGCCCTTGATTTACCAATAGCCCTTACGATATTGTTTCAAAATAGAGATGTTGATTGGAGTGAATATCTAGTATTGGGTGAATTGGGTTTGGATGGTAGTATCAAAGCTACCAACGATATGTTTGCGATAGTTTTAGGTAGTAAATACAAGAAAATAATCGCTCCGATGGAAATTGCAACAACGCTAGCAAAAATACCGGATAAGGAAATTTACGGTTTTGAAAATATTTCTGAATTTTTTGACCTCAAGCTCACTCCGATTGCAAGTTCGCAGATTGATTACAAATCTATAGTTATTGATGATAAGAAATATTTCTACAACGATGAATTTGTGTTAGATTTCTCTGATGTCAAAGGGCAAGAAGCAGCCAAGAGAGTAGCGTTGATTAGTGCTGCTGGGATGCATAATGTATTATTTGAAGGTAGTGCCGGAGTGGGAAAGAGCATGATTATTAATCGCCTAAGATATATTTTGCCCCCTGTGAGTTTGGAAGAATTGTTAGAAATCCAAAAACAATATGCCCTAGAAGGTAGGGATATCGATTTTAATCCTGTGCGACCGTTTCGGATGCCTCATCACTCTAGCAGTAAAGCTGCTATTTTTGGCGGCAGACAAAAGATTGGTGAGATAGCTTTGGCAAATAATGGGATTTTATTTTTTGATGAATTACCGCAATTTAGACGCGATATTTTAGAAGATTTGAGATTGCCATTACAAGAAGGCAAAGTGCTGATTTCGCGTGTGGATAGTAAGATAGAGTATAAGACGAATATTTTGTTTGCAGCTGCAATGAACCCTTGCCCTTGTGGAAATTTACTAAGTCAAAAAGAGTGTCGATGTAGTGATCTTGAGATTAAGAGATATAAAAATCGTATTAGTGAGCCATTGATCGATAGGATAGATTTGTATTTTCAATTATCAGAAGATTTTTCTAATTCTACTATTTCCTCTCAAGAGATGTATCATAAAGTATTGATAGCTTTTGAAAAACAAGCCAAAAGAGGGTATCTTAATTCGCGACTTCCTGATAATTGGGAATTTGATTTAAGTAGTGATGCTAGAGATATCCTAAAGAAGGCTATTAATAGTTATAATCTATCCAAAAGAAGTGAGCTTAAGATTTTAAAAGTTGCTAGGACTATTGCTGATTTGAACGAACATGATAAGATAGATAAGATAGATATTATTGAAGCTATCGGATATAGAAAAAGATAAATATCAAGCTTGGGCTTTTATCATATCAAAAAATCCCGCAGTGACAGTATCCATAGTCTGGATATGATTTTCAAGCCAAGGGATAAAATGGTGCGTAAAATATTCTTCTAGAAATTTCCTATCATGTAATTTTGTTTGTTGAATATTTTGTAATTCTTTAATGATTTTATTGTGCTCCATTTTGTGAGGTATTTGTGCAAAAAAATTATATTTTTGCATTAAGTCCTCTTCAAAAGCGAAATGATTTTGCACATCATCGAAAAATAACTGAAAGTCTGTTTGAATATCACCGTTATTACGAATAGTATCAAGGAGTTTGTGTAGCAATCTAATCTCCTCTTCATGAATACGATTCATCGGATCATACGCTACTTTAAAAAAAGACATCGCAAACCTCTTATAAAGGGCAAAAGGAGAGAGAAAAAGCCCTTATTGAGCTAATACAGCCCCAAAGTCTTTGTCTATATCGCTAATTACGTTTAGGTTGAATTGTTCATTTAAGAAATTGAAAATATCCTCATTTACAAATTGAGGAGCATTTACACCGATATAAATATCTTTGATTCCAAGGTATAATAAAGCAAGTAAAATTAATACAGCTTTTTGTTCCATCCACATTAATGCGATTGAAATTGGTAAATCGTGAATTGTTACCCCAAGAGCTTCTGCTAATGCAATAGCAATATGCACAGCACCGTTACTATCGTTACATTGTCCTAAGTCGAGGTATCTTGGAATTTCTGTTCCTGGAACTGTTCCAAAATCAATATCGTTAAATCTAAATTTACCACAGCTTGATGTGATAATTACGTGATCTTGTGGAACTCTCTCAGCTAATTCTCTAAAATAATTTCTGCTCTTACCTGGTGCGTCACATCCTGCGATTACCCAGAATCTTTTGATTTTTCCAGATTTGATAGCATCAAGAATTGCTGGTGCTAATGTAAGGATAGTTTTGTAGTGGTGTCCTGTTACAAGTTTTTCATCACTATCAAATCCATCTACATCTGGTAATGATAATGTTTGATCGATTAATGGATCGAAGTTATCGTTTTCGATTTTTTTTGCACCTTCTACACCTACGATTTTGTAAGTATAAAGTCTATCGATGTAGTTTGCTACTTTTTTAGATTTTTCTGGCGGAACGATACAGTTTGTATTTACAACACAAGTCCCATTCCATTTTGAAAATACGTCAGTTTGATCAAACCAAGCACCACCGATATTTCCTTTTAAGTTTTTGAATTTTCTTAATTCCGGATATGCGTGAGCTGGAAGCATTTCAGAGTGAGTATATACGTTGATTTTGTCACTTAATCCTCTCTCTTCGATTCTTTGAAGTAATTTATGAAGCATATCAAGGTTGTGTCCAGAGATTAGGATACCTTTTCCTTCTGCTTTGTTTTGAGTTACTTCTACTGGTGTTGGTACACCTAATGTATTTGTGTGTCCTCCACTTAATAAATCCATCACTTTCACACCTGCTTCACCAATTTTCATAAGTTGAGCGATATGTTCGTCAAAGTTAAAGTTTACGTTTGTTAGTGTGAAATACAATGTTTCACTCATTACATCATCAATTTCGATTAATGTTTTTAAATCTTCATTGTTTGGATTCATATCCATAAGCTCTCTTGCATGCTCTCTGTATGCAGATAACCCTTTTAATCCAAATACCATCAAGTCTTGAAGTCTTGCTTTTGTAGCAGTTTTACCACAAGTTCCTTTCTCTTGTCCATGAGCTCCACACCCTTCTGGCATACTCATTTCACATTGATAACAAAACATTTTCGGGTGACAATCTCTTTGAGACGATGCTTTGTCTCCACCGCTTAGAAAATCAAATAATCCCATCTTTTCTCCTTAGTTTTTTTAGTGTGGAAATTATACAATAATATGACACACAAATTCATTGACTCAAATCAATAAATCATGAATATCCAAACCAAAATAAAAATTTCCAAACAAACGTATATTTTTTGATATAATTAGCCCAAAACTATTTAAGGTCATGTGCATGGAATTGATACAAAAACTAAAAGATGATACATATCTTACACTCGAGACCACTCCTCCGAAATTACCTACATTTGATGGTATTTTACAAAAGATAGAGGAGACTCAAGCATATAAATATGTAGATGGATTCTCAACTACGGATTCACCGTTATCTAAAATGAAATACAACTCTATTATTGCAGCTTATAAATTGCAACAAAAATTTAACTTACCCGCAATTGCGACTATGAGTATGCGAGATAGAAATAAGATAGCACTACAAAGTGATTTGTTGGGTGCGAATGATTTGGATGTGGTAAATATCCTAGCATTGACCGGTGATCCGGCTAAGATGAGTGATCAACCAAACACAAAGGCTGTCTTAGAAGGAAATTCGACTTTATTGTTGCAAATGATTAGAAATTTTAACAATGGCATGGATTATGCTGGTAGAGAGTTTAAAATACATCCCAAACATATCAATGCCTTTGCTGTGAGTAATTCGTATGCGAAAAATTTCTCATCAATAGAAAAAAAGATATACACAAAAGTAAAAAATTGTGCTGTTGGTATTATTACTCAACCGGTTTATGATTTGCAAATAGTTAAAATGTTGCTTGATATTCAACAAAAAGTAGCTAGAGAGTTTAATGATAAAAGAAATGAATTTCAGCTTATATTGGGCGTATTTCCTATTACGAGCCTCAAGACAGCTCAGTTCCTCTCAGCCCATGTGCCGGGTATTTATGTGCCTGATGTGTGGATTGAGAAGTTGATAAAAGCTCACAAAGTTTCATCTGATGAGGAATATAAAGTCGGTATTGAGATGAGTAAAGAGCTTTTAGCTGAGTTATTGAAAATTCACCCAAAAATTCATATTATGACTGCCAATAAGTTTGAAATTGTACAAGAATTATTTTAAGGAGAGATTATGATATTTATTGATGCATGTTTTAAAAAACCCACACCAAGAACGCCAATTTGGATGATGAGACAAGCGGGAAGATGTTTGCCAGAGTATAGGGAAGTGAGAAAAAGAGTAGGGAATTTTATCGATATGACAAAAAATCCTGATGTAGTATGCGAAGTAACATTGCAACCTGTTGAAAGGTTTGATGTAGATGCAGCGATACTTTTTAGTGATATTTTGAATTTACCTATGGAGATGGGATTAAATTTAAGATTTGAAGCGGGAGTTGGACCTATATTTGATAATCCTATCTCTACAAGTGAAGATATAGATAAGCTAACACCCGCAAGTGATAAGCTTGAATACGTATATGAAGGTGTGTCAAAAATTAGAGAAAAATTAGACCCATCAAAAGCACTTATTGGATTTGCTGGAAGTCCTTGGACGATAGCTACTTATATGGTAGAAGGAAGAGGGAGCAAACAATATCCAAAAATCAAAAGAATGGTATATGCAGATCCTGATACTTTACACAAGCTTTTGGCTTTTAATACACAAGAGACGATAGGATATTTAAAAAATCAAATCAAAGCTGGTGCAAATGCGGTAATGGTATTTGATAGTTGGGGTGGAGCATTAGAAAAAGAGAAGTTTTTTGAATTTAGTTGGAATTATATGAAAAAGATAGCTTCATCAATCAAAAAAGAATATCCAAATATTCCGGTTATTTTATTTAGTAAAGGAGTAGGATTATATCTTGAAGATATGGTAGATGGAGAGTTTGATGTAATTGGGATTGATTGGAATACACCTATTGAATATGCTGCAAATATTGTAAACAATCAAAAAACAATCCAAGGAAATATGGATCCAACAAGACTTTATAGTCAAGAAGCTACAAAAGAAGCAGTATTACATATTGCAGATGTGATGAAGGATAAGCATCATATTTTCAATCTAGGACACGGAATACTACCTGATACACCTTGGGAGAATGTGAAATATTTTGTGGATTTAGTAAAAGAAACTACAAAGAGATAATCGATGCAATATTTACTCAAAATGGCAAAATTGGTGAAGTTCGAACACACCATATTTTCTATGCCGTTTATTTTTGTCGCTATGCTAGTAGCTAGCCATGGTTGGTTTGGTATGAGATTATTTGTTTTGGTGGTATTAGCCGCGGTATTTGCTAGAAATTTCGCTATGGGAGTGAATAGATATCTAGATAGAGATATCGATATTAAAAACGAAAGAACCAAAGATAGAGTGAGTGTCAATGGTGAAGTTAGCCCTTGGCAGATGCAAATATTTATTTTGTTAAATGCACTTGGATTTTGGGTGGTAACGTATTTTATCAATCAAGCGGTATTTGTATTGGCTCCTTTTATTTTGTTGGTGCTTGGCGGATACAGCTATTTTAAACGTTTTAGCGAATATGCTCATATCGTACTTGGAGTATCTTTAGGGCTAGCTCCTATTGGAGGCGTATTGTCCGTATTAGGTATTGTTCCTGCGTGGAGTGTATTTTTGGCTTTTGGAGTTGTGTTTTGGGTAAGTGGTTTTGATATTTTGTATTCGTTACAAGATATGGAATTTGACAAAAAAGAGGGGCTCTTTTCTATCCCTTCACGATACGGAGTGAATGCTAGTTTATTTTTGAGTGGTTTATTTCATATATTGGCTGTAATTTTTTGGTTTTTGTTTATTGTGTATACACATCTATCTTTGTCCGCTTATATCGGATGGTTGGTGTGTGCTGCGTTTTTGTATTATGAACAAAAATTAGTCAGAGAAGATTTCCGAAATATCCCTCGTGCATTTTTTGATTTGAATGGGTATTTAGGTATTATTTTTCTCGTTGGCGTGATCTTTGCACTATGGTGAGATAAGCTTATTTTTGGGCTTTTTTTCTCAAAATTCTACTTTTTTTGATATAATTATACAAAATTCCCATTTCTTAAGGATTGATGATGTTAATTAGCAAACAAGAAATTGAAGAAAAATTACAAACAATACCCCCATTGCCTGAATCTGTAAAATCAAGTATAGAGTATTTAAAACAAGGGGACTTACAACGAGCAGCTGATGTTGTGGATAATGATTTGGTATTAAAAAAGAAAATAGAAGCTATTGTAAATAGTGCTTATTTTGGTTTTAGCAAAAAGCTCACCGATACAAGACAAATGTTCTCAGCTATGGGATTGGAGATGGCAAAGAGTGTGATATTAAGCTACATGGTGAGTTTGATAACACCAAAAGAGTGGAAAGTATTTACGAAGTTAAATTTTGAAGATTTCCAGAGTGCTTTTTTGTCTGGTTGTAAGGATGCTATTATCCTTGAGACCGATTTAGCCACATACAAAAAATACGCAGATAGTGTTGCTTTGATACCGGCAACTATTTGTTTGATAGATGAAATACTGGGGGCTAAAGGTGAGAAGTTGGAAATTTTCTTAGCGAGTGCTGATTTGAATTTCGGTCAAATTGTTAAGAGATTTACCGGTATGAGTATGTTTGAGCTTGGTTCTTTTGTGGCTGAGAAGTGGGAATTGGATAAACCAAATATTAACATGGTAAAATACGCCGAATGTGCGAATTGTAAATGTTTGGAAGATTTATCAAAAGAGGAATTAGAAGATGAGGAAATGATTAAAAATATCCAAATTACTTCAAAGCTTGAAAAAGTAGTAGCAGCTACTTTGCATTTGGAATTTTTCTATACCGTATCAAAGCCGGCGTTTTTTCAGCTAAATAGTTTTATTGATTTTAATGATGAGGTGATTAATATTGCCAAAAAAAATTACGAAAGGAAATTAAATGAGGAATGAGAACATAGAAGAATTCTATGAGTGTTTGGGTTATACGTTTAAAAATAAAGACCTAATAACCGAAGCACTAACTCATAAAAGTTATACAAGAGATTATAACAACGAACGGTTGGAGTTCTTAGGTGATGCCGTTTTGGATTTGGTTGTGGGAGAATTCTTGTTTGACAAATTTAAAGATTCCGAAGAGGGTGTATTATCAAAATTGCGTGCATCTCTCGTAAATGAAAATTCTTTTATGAAGCTTGCTAATGAGATTAGATTGGGTGAATTTATCTACATTTCTCCAGCAGAAGAACACAACAACGGAAGAACAAAACCGTCTATTTTATCAAACGCATTTGAAGCGGTAATGGGTGCGGTGTATTTAGAGGCTGGATTGGAGACGGTGCGAAATATTGCACTGAATCTGATTGTGCGTGTATACAAAGAGATCGATCCTAATAAATTACTAAAAGATTACAAAACTACTCTCCAAGAAATTACCCAAGCACACTTTGGGTGTACACCGGATTATTTGTTGGTAGCTTCAACCGGACCAGACCACAAAAAAGAATTCGAAATATGTGTGCAAATCAATGACAAAACTTATGCAAGTGCAAAAGGACATTCTAAAAAGGTAGCCCAACAAAATGCAGCTAAATTGACTATCGAATTGCTTAAAAAGGAACTACAAATATGATGAATAGTTTTGGGGAAATTTTTAGATTTACAACGTTTGGTGAGAGCCATGGTTTAGCTATCGGAGTGGTGGTAGATGGCGTTCCGGCTGGTGTGCCAATCAAACAAGAGTCGATTCAAGCTGAACTTGACAAGAGAAGACCTGGACAAAATCAATTTGCCACTCAGCGAAAAGAGGCTGATAAAGTAGAGATATTAAGCGGTGTTTTTGAAGGTAAGAGTACTGGTACTCCAATTGCTATGGTGATTTATAACCAAAATCAAAAAAGCAAAGATTATTCAAATATCAAAGATATTTTTCGCCCAGGGCATGCGGATTTTACCTATTGGCATAAATATGGTATTAGAGATTATCGTGGTGGTGGTAGAAGCAGTGCTAGAGAAACTGCCGCTAGAGTAGCGGCTGGGGGTGTTGCAAAGTGTATATTGGATGAATTTGGGATTGATGTGCTAAGCGGTATAGTGCAAGTAGGAGATGTTCGAGCGATGGTGGAAGATTTTGAGTATGCCATTAGTAGTGAGATATTTGCATTAGATAAATCAAAAGAAGCAATATGGAAAGAGAAGATTTTACAAGCTAAGAATAATCATGATTCGCTAGGCGGTGTAGTGAAGCTAAAAATCACAAATTTACCAATCGGCCTTGGTGAACCGATCTACTATAAATTAGACAATATTTTAGCTAGTGCAATGGTGAGTATTAATGCGGTTAAAGGTGTGATGATAGGAAATATAAATTCCCATACACTAAGCGGTAAACAAAACAACGACCAGATTACAAAAGATGGTTTTGTTAGTAATAATAGTGGCGGTATACTAGGGGGGATCAGTAATGGTGAGGATGTGGAAGTGGAGATCTACTTCAAGCCTACACCCTCTATTTTTCAAACACAAAAGACAATAGATACCAGTTATAACGAAGTGGATTTTACATTGCAAGGTAGGCATGATCCTATTGTAGCAGTTAGAGGAAGTGTGGTAGCTCAAGCGATGGCACGGGCTGTGATTGTGGATATGTTGTTGTTGAATATGACAAGAAGATTGGATTATCTAAAAAAAGTATATGGAGAGTAGATGGATATTATAAACATTATAGCAATGGTGCTGGCTTTGTTGATTGCTATTATTGGGCATGAGATTATGCATGGTGCTGTTGCGAAAATATTTGGGGATTATACCGCTTTGTATGCAGGTAGGTTATCAATCAACCCTATTAAACATGTTGATGTTGTAGGGACTATAATATTTCCGGTATTTTTATTTTTATCTCAAAAAATGGCTGGAGTTAGCCATCCGGTGTTGTTTGGATGGGCTAAGCCAGTACCGGTAGATATGAATATTGTAATTAGAAATGGCGGATATCTAGCAGGAGTTGCGGTAAGTTTGGCAGGAGTTTTTTATAACATTATAGTAGCGGTTATCGCTTCTTTGTTTATCCATTTTGAACCTAGTGGAATGGTGAGTGTGTTGTGGTTTTATCTTTTGTATCATTTGATTTTTATTAATGTGATTTTATTTGTATTTAATCTTATCCCAATTCCTCCGTTGGATGGAGCAAATGCCGTGAGATATTTGGCTGATTTTATTGGGATGAAGCAAATTGGTGTGTTTTTTGATAAAATCGAAAATTATGGTATGATTATCATTATTGTTTTGCTATTTACACCGCTGGGACACACGATATTTGCCCCAGCACAATTGATTATTAATCACTTAATAGGAGGATAGTATGGCAAGAGTATGTATTCCATTGGCTGAAGGTTTTGAAGATATTGAGGCAATTACATTAATTGATGTAATTAGAAGAGGTGGTATTGAGGTAGTGACTGCTGGAGTTGGTGCGGATAT
Source organism: Campylobacterota bacterium (assembly GCA_013153685.1). Classification (GTDB taxonomy): domain Bacteria; phylum Campylobacterota; class Campylobacteria; order Campylobacterales; family JAADDX01; genus JAADDX01. The sequence goes on from JAADDX010000055.1 coordinate 19,900, forward strand.
TATCACTTCGGCACATAATGTCAAAGTAATAGCAGATACTACAATCGATAAGGTATCGGCTGATGATTTTGATTTGGTGGTATTACCAGGAGGATTACCAGGGGCTACAAATCTAGCAAAAAGCCAAGAGGTAAAAAAGCTTTTACAAGATATGGATAAGAAGGGCAAATACGTAGGTGCGATTTGTGCAGCTCCTATAGCATTAAAAGAAGCGGGAGTATTAAAGGATAAATATACAGCATATCCTGGTTGGCAAGATAATATCAAAGAGGAAGGTTATGTATCAGATGCTAAAGTTGTAGAAGATCAAAATGTCCTTACATCAAAAGGTCCAGCAACGGCTATGTGTTTTGGTCTGGAGATAGTAAGAAAATTTGCATCACAAGAGATGTATGAACAACTCAAAGCCGGTTTGTTGGCAGATTTTTGCTAAGGATACCGCTTGATACTGATTATTTCCGAGAGTAATGAGATTATAGGAGCTGATGAAGAATTTTTACAAAACAGCACTCTAGATAGACTCAAAGAAACATTTCCATCTATGGATTTGTTTGTTTTGCAGTCTTCAAATAAGTATTTTACATTTACTTACAATAATGTCAAATATAATGTAGAAAAACATCAAGTAATAGTCAATCATCAAAAAGCTAATTTATTTTATTTCATCGATTCATCAAAAGCCACAGCGACATATAATACGCAAGATAGTGATGAATTTGTAATAGATACTTCTCCTATTGATATTACATTACAGATAAACAATCCATACATTATAGAGCTTGAAAATATACAAGAGTTAATATTGCAATATCGCCTAAAACAAGACAATATAGTAGAAAAAAGCGTGCAGGTGTTTTTGGCATATATCAATGAATGTAAGGAAGAGTTTAAAAACCAACAACTAAACTATTTTGAGGAAATATTGCAAAATTCACCTTTTGAAGAGTTGCTTGAACATATAAAGGGCAAATAATGTTGCAAATTAAAAATTTGTCTGTAAAGTATGGTGTGATTGAAGCTGTAAAGGGCATAGATATCACTATACCGCAGGCAAGTATAGTAACATTAATCGGTAGTAATGGTGCTGGCAAAACTTCAAGTTTGAATGCGATTATGAATTTAATCCCTAAATTAGGCACTATTAAACTATTTGATAAAGATATCTCCACTATGCCAACTAATGAGATTGTAAAATGTGGTTTAACACTGGTGCCAGAAGGTAGGAGGGTGTTTGTGAATTTGACCGTGGAGGAGAATCTCAAACTTGGAGGTTTTAATACCGATACGAACATTGAGATGGCGTATAATATGTTTGGGAGATTGAAAGATAAAAAAAATCAATTAGCTGGGACGTTAAGCGGCGGTGAACAGCAGATGCTTGCTATTGCAAGGGCACTTATGAGCAATCCGAAGATTTTGATGCTTGATGAGCCGAGTTTGGGATTGGCTCCAAAAATTATCGGTGATGTCTTTGAGGCCATCCAACAATTAAAACGTCAAGGACTTACAATATTTCTAGTAGAGCAAAATGCTTATGCCGCACTGGAAATATCCGATTATGGGTATGTTATAGAAAACGGACATATAGTCCTCAAAGACAAAGCACACCATTTGTTGCGTAATTCTTTGATAATCAAAAAATATTTAGGTGGGTAACATGATAAAAAAGTATTCTTTTAATATTGATACCATAGTAGGAGTACAAAACGGCAAATATTATTTGTTGCAAAATAATACAGTTAAACAAATTACTGATATTAAAAGCTCTCATACGATAGTTGCTACATTACCGCATAATCTCGTAAGATTTACTACTTTTGAGATAGAAGAACATATTCTTAATAAGCTTACAACCGAGGAAATTAGCGGTTATATCGAAAATGAGGTATACCAAAATCTCAAACTAGATCAAACGGAGGAATTTATCATCAAATATCTTTTAGATGATAATATAGCCAAAGTATTTATTGTATCTGTAGCACAATTAGAGAGAGAATTTAGTCCTATTGTCGATAAAACCAAATACATTGATTATCTTATTTATCCGGTGACCGCTTTTGAAGTATTGTATGAGTTGAAGTTTGTTATGCCGGATAATGATTTGTTTATTCATTTGAATAACGAATATGTATTGATGACATTGTATTCTAATGGGCAGTTTGTGACCTTTAAAGTAATTAAATACGGTTTGTTGCAATGTTATGACAACTTTATTAAAAAAGCAAATTTAGTGGATTTTGAATTTGAAGATTTTTTGGAATTGTTAGAAAAAAAGGGAGTGGATATTGAGAAGTATTCAAAAGATGAGAACTTTTTGTTTAATATCCTTACTGAATGTTTTAGTAATCTATTTTTACAAGTAACTAACGAAGTATATGGGATACAAAGAACGTTTCATATCAAAATAGATAAAATTTTTCTAAATACAAATACCAAAATTTCTCATTTTTTCCATTTTTCAAACACTTATCTAGATATCGATATCAAACCCCTTACTCTAAATAAATACAATCCTACAAATATCAAAATTGACTTTTTGTTATTGTTATCGATGTTGCATGTGCAGGTTAATCATCGCAGGGAAAGTTTGATTTTTAATTGGTCAATCTTCAAGCGACCAGTCAATTTCCTATATCGCACTAGCGGAAAGTTTGTGGTATTTAATGTATTTTTAGCTGCAATATTGCTAGCGTCTATGGGGTTTGTTAAGTTTGAGATTAACAACACCCAACACCAAATCCAACAACTCCAAAATCAATTAACCCAACTCCAAAATCAGCACCAACAACTAGTGCTACAAAGCAAACAATTTGATAAAGATATCAAACAACAAACTAAACTATTACAAAAGTATCTATCAATCAAAAAATCCAAAAATCAACACATCAGCAATACAATCGCACTATTATCTCAAATTCTACATAAATATCGTGTATACCTCAAGGTGCTTACATATCAAAGCGGCTCTACATCACTTACATCATCACATCCAAACAATACCCAAGATATTACCCAAACTCCGGTATTGCGGTTGCAAGTATACTCATATCAGCTAGATAATATGCTGCAATTCAATCATGAAATCTTACAAAAGTTTAATGCAACAATACACAAATATATTAAGACTAAAAAGGTGTATACGGAGACTTTAGTGGTGCAATTGCAAAAGAAATAAAGGTTTAATATGATAATTACAAATATAGCAAATTCAAAAGATATAAGAATATCAGATGGAATGATTGTAGAGATAGGCGATAATCTTAAGGATAAGGAAATATATGACGCTAAGGGGATGGAAATATTTCCATTGGCTGTGGATTTGAATGTAAAAAATTCAGAATCTATCTCCAAGCTAAATACCAAAGCACTCCAAGGGGGGGTAGGAACCATCCTTATGATCCCCCAACATAAACCTATCTACAACAAGCTTCAACTAGCCTATAATCTCACAAAAGAGAAAGATATTACATTGCTTGTAGCTATTGAAGCTATACATGATAATAAGCTTACGGATATTCATATCCTTATAGACAAAGGTGCGAGTGCTTTGTTTGTAAATAGTGATGAAGATATGAATCTAATTAAGCGAGTTTTTCAATACGCTCAAATGCTAAGAGTTCCTATTTTTGTAAATGCTAACAATACAACACTTGTAGGTAACGGGCAGATGAATAGCAGCAAAAACGCATATTTGCTCGGACTTGAAGGGATTGATAATTATGTAGAGAGTATCGAAGTGGCAAAGATTTTAGAGTTTAGTCAATATTTTGATGTGCGAGTAATTTTCCAATCAATTACCACCAAAGAAAGTTTATCTCTCCTGCAAAAAAGAGATCGCGATAAAATTTTTGTAGACGTATGTATTGATAATTTGCTGTATACGGACGATGAGATAGGGGAGTTTAATACGTTTTTTAAAACATTTCCACCATTAAGATCACAAGAGGATAGATTGGCTTTATTAGAAGCTGTGGCAAATAATCAGATTGATTTTATCTCTTCCAACCACATAGCTACTAGTGATGAAAATAAGGATGTTGCTTTTGAAGTAGCACAGTTTGGGATACCAAAATTGGATAAGTTTGCTCAATTAGCCTATAGTCTGGATATAGATAGAGATATTATCACACGTCTTATTTCCACTAATCCAGCCAAACTATTTGCTTTAAATGAGGGTGAAATCAAGGTAGGATATAAAGCCAAATTGATGTTGATGGATGATAATGGTCATATTCATCATACATTTATGGGATAAGATATGTTAGTAGATAGCTTTAATAGAAAAATTAATTATATGAGAGTCTCTGTTACTAGTAGATGTAATTTCCGATGTTTGTATTGTATGCCAAATACGCCGTTTTCTTGGGAACCGAAAGAAAATGTTTTATCGTATGAGGATATGTTTGAATTTATTAAAATTGCTATTGATAGTGGTATTGATAAAATCAGATTAACCGGTGGAGAACCTTTGGTGCGGAAAGATATCGATAAGTTTATCCGTATGATTTCTACATACGCACCAAATATAGATTTGGCTTTGACTACGAATGGATATTTTTTGGATCATTTAGCACCGTTGCTAAAAGAAGCTGGTTTAAAAAGAGTGAATATATCGCTTGATTCTTTACGTCAAGATACATATCTTAAGATAGCTCAAAAAGATGTATTATATAAAGTATTAAATGGGATTGAAGCAAGCTTGTCTGCCGGATTAGGGGTGAAATTAAATGTTGTGATTTTAAAGGATGTTAATGATATGGAAATTAGCGATTTGTATCAATACGCTAAGAAATTACATGTGCCTATTAGGTTTATTGAATATATGGAAAATAGCACTGCAAATGCGAATATCCAAGGTGTTTCTAGTCAATATATATTAGATGAATTATCATCAAAACACAATATTACCGAACTTCCGCGTGATAATTCACCGGCTGTATATTACAAGGATGAGGATGGTTATGTATTTGGGTTGATTAAACCGCATGATGATGAATTTTGTAAAAACTGCAATAGAATTAGATTGACAGCAGAAGGGTATTTGATACCGTGTTTGTATTTTGATGAAAGCTACCAAATCAAGCAAGCAATACAAGATGGAGATATCAAAAAGGCGAGTGAAATTCTACAAACAGTTATCCAAAATAAACCGGAGAAAAACGACTGGACGGAACACAAAATAAGTAATCGTGCATTTTATGAAACAGGAGGGTAGTTTATACGACTCCCTGTTTTATCATAGCAGTTGCTACCCTTTTAAATCCTCTGATGTTTGCTCCTATTACCAGGTTGTCCGCATATCCGTATTCTTTGGCTGTGAGTGCAATATCGACATAAATTTTTTTCATTTCTTCTTTTAGTTTTTCGTCTAAAATTTCTTTGCTCAGACTCTCAAATGAAGCATTTTGGCTCATTTCATATACACTTGTCACCACACCACCGGCATTTACCGCTTTGCTTGGAGCAAATTTGATCTTGTTTGATAAGAAATAGTTGATTGCATCTGTTGTCGATGGCATATTAGAACACTCTATCACATATTTGGTGCCGTTTTTTACGATATTTTTGGCATCGTTTAGATTTATTTCGTTCTCTGTAGCACTTGGCATCACGATATCTGTCGGCACATCCCAGATATTATTACGTGTTTTGTAGAACTTTTCGCGTGGGATGAATTTGGCTTTTGGTCTATCTTTGGTATATTCTGCTAGACTTTTGTGATTTTTCATTTTTAGCTTGTCTAGGATTTGTAGATTAATACCTTCTTTATCGTATATATAACCGGTCGAATCACTGCATGTGACTGGGATAGCTTGGAATTCGTATAACTTTTTGATTACGTGAAAAGCTACATTTCCAGCCCCACTTACCGCTACTGTTTTGTCTTTTAGTGTGTCGTTGTGCGAATTTAACATCTTTTCGGCAAAATATACAGCCCCATATCCTGTAGCTTCTACTCTACAAAAGCTTCCTCCAAATTCGATAGGTTTTCCACTTAGTGCACCATCAAATCGATTAGTTAGTTTTTTATACATACCAAAAAGATAACCGATAGCTTTCTCTCCTACTCCTATATCACCTGCTGGTATGTCTGTGTGAGCACCTATATGTCTAAATAACTCACTCATGAAGCTTTGGCAAAATCTCATAATTTCCATGTCGCTTTTACCATGTGGATCAAAGTCACTACCACCCTTTCCTCCACCTATGTTAAGCGAAGTTAGTGCATTTTTAAATGTTTGTTCAAAACCGAGGAATTTAAACGTATCTATGCTTACGTCTTTGTGAAATCTAATCCCACCTTTGTATGGACCAATTGCACTATTGAATTCTACTCTATACCCTCTATTAACTCTTACTATGCCATTATCATCTACCCATGGTACCCTAAAGGTCAATACTCTCTCTGGCTCGATAATTCTCTCTAGTAAAGACACATCCTTTAGATGTGGATTAGCCTCTAGATATGGTATAATAGATGTTAATACATCCGTAACAGATTCTAAAAATTTCTCGTTATATGGCTCTATTTGTTTGATATGTTCTAAGATACTATTTACATATTCTTTCATGTTTATTAATTCTCCTTCTCAAAATTAAGTACCACATCCCCTCTATCGCATGCATATTTCAATTGTAACGTATGTTTATCGGTGTGTTTGAAGTATACTTTGTAATATTTCATCCATTTATTATAAAATGGATAATCTTTGATATCGCTGGTAGTAAGTGGTGTAGCTTTAATGAAGGGCTGATTATTGAGTGTTAAGTGATATGCTTTATTGAATATACCTTGTCCGTTGTTTTGGTAATTGTTGTATACACCTACAATAAACACTTCATATTTATCATTATGTGAAATTGGGTTTAAATATGTAGCATTAATAAGAGCTACTGTTTCTAAAGAGTTGACAATATCGCTTCTTCGAGTAAATTTACTTAATTCGATATATTTTGTATCTTGTTGAAAAATATTATCCACATTTACATGCCCGCATCCACCCATCAATAGTATTAGTAATATAGCTAGCAAATATCTCATTTGAACCCTTTTATTATTTGAAATAGTAGTATTTCGCAACGTTAAAATCTATGATAAATTGTCCTTTTTTTACTACGATTTTATTGATGCTTACACCCTCAATTCTATCTTCTAACGCATATAAAAACTCTACGAAATTCACAAAATTTCCATGCAATACAAAAACAATATTGCGACCGGTATATTCGAGTTTTTGTAACTTTAGATAATAGCGGTAAGCCATCAGTGACATTTTGTCTATAAATAGTTTTACTTCCGTTGTTTTAATACTCTTTTCTAATTCTTTGTTTTGTTTGAGTATCGCGTTTAATTTATTTCTTTTTTTGTTATTCTGATTAAGCAACATCATGTTGCGTAGTTTTAAATCATTGATGCTATTTTCAAGTCTCATCTTTTGTTCGAGCTTTTGTTGATATACTTCGATTTCGGGAGACAATAGCATAAAGCCAACAAATGCAAATACGATAAACGACAATACAAAATACCCAATTACATCTTTTAATGGTTTATTATCAAAGAATTCGTCTATTTTATTCAAATTACTTCCTTAAAAAAATATTCTAACGCCCTTTTAATATTCGGACGATTAAAGCTGATAGGGCTGGGATGATAGCTAATACCTATTTGAGTATGTAATCCGTCAATATCAAAATCATATAAAATGTTTCTCGTGAAACATTTTATATCTTTTGCGTTTGGGATAGGTAAGTAGCTAAAGGCTCTTACGGCTGAATTACCAAGTAACAGTATTAATCTTGGTCTAACTATTTTAATTTCCTCCAATAACAGTTTGGCACCCACTTTGAGTTCTTTTGCAGAGGGTGTCCTATTTGTGGTATCACGATAAGTTCGAAAAGGAAAAGCGTTTGTAATTAAGAAATCCCTATCTCTATCGTATCTGCTTATGGAAATTAAATAATTTAGATTTTCTCCAGCTTTCCCTACAAACGGTTGTTGTTGCAATACTTCATTCTTTCCAGGAGCTTCACCTACGATCATGATAGGGTTATCTGTGGTTTTGTGTAATGTCTTGTCGTATACGTTAGTATAATCTACATTTGCAAAGTTAATATATTCTTTTCTACTTAGATAAAAATCGTTAAGCTTTGATATCCACATTCACACCATTCCCAGTTGCTTGAGCAACATTTTGATTTGTGGCATCTATTTGTGCTTGTGCTTTTTGTGTCTCAGGCGTCATTCCAATTGCCGATAATACTTGCTGTGCTTGCACATCTTTTGACTTATTAAACGCATATATCCCAGCACTTGTTGCTACATCATTTACATCCATTTTATCCTCCTTTGGATAATCTTACAAGTATATCGGTAATTATACCATAAATTTTAGAAAATTAAAATTCATCTTGAATACACTCTCCATCACCATCGCAAGATAATGTAGGCCCAAGATATCTATAAGGATATCCGTTTGTGCAGTCTTTGTAAATATTTCCTTGTTGATATATCTCTCCTGGAATGATGTTATATGTTTTGCTTAAGTGATGAGTAGTGTTTGGTGGTGTGACATAATACGTATCCCCACATCCTATCAACAACAAAGAGAATAATATTAGTGTATAAATCCGCATTTACAACCTTGATGACTAATTCCAGAAATTGGAATTAGTAATTATCAACGTAAGAAATATCGTCGCTATTTTGAGGTTTTAGTGTTGTGCTATTACAAGCTGGTTGAGAGGCGGTGAGACTACTACTTCCATTACAGCTACCATTATAATTATACAAATCAGCACAACCTACTACAAACAATCCTAAAATAGCTATCATTATTAATTTTTTCATTTCCTCTCCTTATTTGCATTGATATAAGCTTGGAGCTGTGAGGTATTTGCTCCATCTACATGCATCTAAATTTACTCTTAATACCACAGTATATAATCCATCTTTATAATTTTCATCATCAATAGTAGCACCTTTGATGATACCAAATACTTCTGTTTTAACACTTGTGCTTTGTGTGATAAGATCTTTTACTTTGTCTCTTGCACTTAGTTTGATTCCATACATTTTTTCTGCTAGACTTCTATAGGCATCCACAACTGCAGCTCTTCTTGCAAGTGCTTTTGCTTGAGCATGTGATATTGCATTAAGAGGAGCTACCCCTTGTCCAATACCAGTAACTCTAATAACAGGCGATTTTTTGATCACGGGTGAATTGGCAATAATACCTACTACCGAAGAGGTTTGAATGGCCGGTGCTGAAATAGTAGCCGCAACAACGCTACTCGCAACTAATATCGGTAAGATAACTTTTGTCATACCATATCCTTTTTTGATTGATTTGGATATGATATCGACAAAAAATCAATTTCTTTGATATAATCTACTCGCTTTTTACAAAATAGCAATTAAGACTAAAAATTATCGATATAAGGAGACACAACTGGTGCCGCATCTTGATTACAACAATTTCCATAATAGCTATTACAATTAGCACATGCGTTTGTTGTATTTGGGACTTTTACTACAATGTTGATTTTTTTAGGTACTTTTAATTTTATGTTTGCCGTTTTTTTGTTTTGTTTTGTTTGTGTGGTTGGTTTTTTGATAATTTTTGGATTGTTTACTGTAACTTTTTGGATGGGTTGTGGTAATACGAAATATTGGTTTTGTGTACACCCTACAAAAAAGGCAGCAATCCCAATTAATGCTAATTTTTTCATGCTATATCCTTATCTACATCTATATAAGCTCGGAGCTGTGAGGTATTTACTCCATCTACATGCATCTAATTTTACTTTCAACACAACCGTATACAATCCATCTTTCCATGTTTCATCATCAATAGTAGCACCTTTGATGATACCAAATACTTCTGTTCTTACTTCTGTTCTTTGTGTGATTAAATCTCTGATTCTATCTTTTGCACTTAATCTAATCCCATACATTTTTTCTGCTAAACTTCTATAAGCATCCGCAATAGCAGCTCTTCTTGCTAGGGCTCTTGCTTGTGCTGGAGATACGGTATTTACCGGAGGTACACCTTCACCAACACCAGTTACATTGATGATTGGAGATTTTTTAAGGATTGGAGAATTTGGGATAATACCTACTACACTTCTTTGTGTTACAGGCTGTGGATTGTTTTGTTTTAACACTACGTTGATATTTGTAGGCGTGTTTTGTGTCTGTGCCGCAAATAAACCGACACTCCCGATTAATAAAGTCGCAATGCTCTTTCTCATGACGAATTCCTTTTTTTCACAAAGAGCAGCAATTATTGTTCCAAAAAGTATGACTAGATGTATATGTGAGTAGTGTGAGGAAATTGACAAAAGTAAGATAATGTGGAAATATTACATGTAATGTGCAAAAGAGGCTTATTCAGCCTCTAAAACTGCTCCATTACTTGCATTTGTAACAAGTGCTCTATATTGTCTTAACCATTTTCCTGGGACATCTTTTACTTTTGGTTTAAATTCTGCTTTTCTTTTAGCTATTTCTTCATCAGATAATCTAACTTCGATTTTGAATTCATCAGTATTGATATAGATTTCATCTCCATCTTTTAGTAATCCTATCATTCCACCCTCAGCCGCTTCTGGTGATACGTGACCGATACTAAGTCCTCTTGTAGCCCCAGAGAATCTACCATCAGTGATAAGTGCTACATCACTACCAAGTCCCATACCCATAATCAAACTTGTAGGTGCAAGCATCTCTTGCATCCCAGGACCACCTTTTGGTCCTTCGTATCTGATAACTACTACATCACCTTTTTTTACTTTTCCACCTACAATTCCATCTATTGCTTCTTGTTGGCTATCAAAGCATACCGCTTTACCTGTAAATTCTCTACTTCCTACAATTCCAGCAGTTTTAATTACACACCCCTCTTTGGCAAGATTTCCAAAAAGAATCGCAAGCCCTCCTACTTTTGAGTATGGATTTTCTATTGGGTGGATTACGCTTGTATCTAATACTTGTGCATCAGCTATTCTCTCTTGAAGTGTTCCACCTTCAATTACCGGATTATCAAGATAAAGGATTGTATCGCTTCTTTTGCTAACTTCTTTTAATACCGCACTCATTCCACCTGCTCTGTGGATATCTTCCATATGAACCGTTTGTAAGCTTGGTGAGATTTTAGCTATGTGGCTTACATGTTTTGCTATTTCATTGATTTTTGCTATATCAAAATCCACCCCAGCTTCTTTTGCGATAGCAAGTGTATGAAGCACGGTATTACTACTTCCACCCATTGCCATATCTACTACAAATGCATTGTGGATTGCTTTTTCGTTTATGATGTTTCTTATTCTATACTCTTCTGTTAGTTTTTCATCTTTTGCTATTTCACATACTCTTCTTGCTGCTTTTCTTAACAATTCTTCTCTCTCTGGTGTAAGGGCAAGGATAGTTCCATTTCCTTTTAATGCAATTCCCATCGCTTCAATAAGAGTATTCATAGAGTTGGCAGTAAACATACCACTACAACTACCACCACTTGGACATGCTACACATTCAAGCTGGGTTAGCTTTTCTTCGCTCATCTCCCCTTTTTCAAATTTACCAACACCCTCAAATACGGTTGCTAAATCTACCGGAGTCCCATCACTTAAATGTCCTGCTTTCATCGGACCACCTGTTACAAATACCGTCGGCACATTTACTCTTAAAGCACCCATTACCATCCCAGGGGTTATTTTATCGCAGTTTGGAATAGCTATCATAGCATCAAGTTTGTGTGCGTTCATCACCGTCTCAATACTATTTGCAATAATCTCTCTACTTGGCAAACTATAAAGCATTCCATCATGCCCCATAGCAATCCCATCATCTACACCGATTGTATTAAATTCAAACGGCACACATCCATTTTTTCTAATCTCATCTTTAATAATTTCTGAATATTTATTTAAAAAGAAATGTCCAGGAATAATCTCAATAAAACTATTTGCTACACCAATAAAAGGCTTATCAAAGTCCTCATCTTTAAGTCCTGTTGCTCTAAATAAACTTCTATGTGGGGCTCTATTAAACCCTTTTTTTACTTCATCACTTCTCATTTTTTTCTCCTTTGATAATTTTTAAAATTTCCTCTTTTGGAATTTCTAATTTTTGTGAAATTGTATCAATATCCATACCAATTTCTAATAAAACTTTTACTGCTTTTTGGTGAGCTTGTTCTATTCCTCGCTCCATTCCTTGCTCGTATCCGATATGCCAACTTGGTAAATCTTGGTAAGTTGTAGTTCTTAACATTTCCATCTCCTTAACATCAGTTAATAAATCTCTATTTGTGCTTAATGTCTCTAACATCATAATATATTTTCTGTATTGATTCAAATTCTCATCAGTATAGTCTCTTAATTTATCTATAATGTATTTTATCACATCTTTTGGATTTTTGTCCTTAAAATCACATAAAATTGCTAAAACTAACGCTTCTGGGGAGTTTTGATGAAGTAAATTCATTTTTATATTAAATTTACCCATTGATACCACCATAAAAATACAATAAAACTATCCCAAAAACAATCCTATACCACCCAAAAGCAACAAAAGTAAACTTCTCTAAAAATTTCAAAAACAATCTCATCGTAATATATGCTACTACAAATGCCGTAACAAATCCACTAAGTAACACTACCATATTTTGTCCTACAAATTCGTTATAGTGTTTTAAGATATCATATCCACTTGCCGCAAGCATTACGGGAAATGCAAGCAAAAAGCTAAATTCCGCACTTGCTTGTCTACTAAGCCCACTCAAAAGTCCTCCAATGATTGTAGCCCCACTTCTACTTGTGCCTGGAATTAAGGCAAAAACTTGTGCTATTCCGATAAATAAGGCTTGTTTGAAGCTAACTTCTTCTATGTCTGATATATGATGATGTTTTTCTTTATAAAATTTCTCTACTACCAAAAACACAATTCCACCTATAACAAACATAATAGCTACAATCTGCACCGAAAAAAGCTCTTTTATTTGGTGTCTAAAGATAAACCCAATTATCGCAAGCGGCAAAAATGCTACAAAAATCTTACTCCAAAGGTTTATCTCTTTGAAATTAAACTTATCTTTATAATTTAAAACTATTGCTAAAATACTTGCAAGCTGGATTATCACTTCAAAGGCTTTATTTTCGCTATTTTGAGGAAGTCCAAGCCACTGAGATACTATTATCATATGTCCGGTTGAAGAGATTGG
>JAADDX010000078.1 GCA_013153685.1 Campylobacterota bacterium
CTACCTTACAGCCCTTGCAGAAGATGTAAGAGAATATTTAGCAAATATGGGATATAAATCACTTGATGATATCATCGGTAGAAATGATTTACTAAAAGTAAAAGATATCCAAAAAGCTAAAAAATTTGATTTTAGTGATTTATTTATGCAAGTTGAAGGGGATAGAAAGTGTACTACACCAAGAAATGAGCCTTTTGATGATAATGCTTTTGAGAAAGAATTACTCGAAAAGGTAAGAAATACTATCAAAAATCCATCGCAAAAATCGGTAGTAATGGCTGATATTTGCAACCTCAACAGAAGCTTTGGGACATTAATAAGTGGTGAGATTGCGGAATATTATGGAGATAAAGGGCTTGAAGCAGATAGTATTGTATTCAAACTTAGAGGAACGGCAGGTCAAGGACTTGGAACATTCTTAAACAATGGTATCACAATTGAGCTTGATGGTGTGGCAAATGATTATATTGCTAAGGGAATGCATGGAGGAAAGATTATTGTCGTTCCACCGACACAAGGAGAGAATTTAAGTGCAGGTGGTAATACTTGCCTTTATGGTGCAACAGGTGGAAAACTTTTCATCGCAGGACAAGTAGGGGAGAGATTTGCTGTTAGAAATTCTGGTGCGATTGCGGTAGTAGAAGGGACAGGTGATCATCCTTGTGAATATATGACAGGTGGAGAGGTGATTATTCTTGGTAAAACTGGAGTGAATTTTGGTGCCGGTATGACAGGTGGTATAGCGTTTGTTTATGATAAAGACCATACCTTGATTGATAATATCAATCCGGAACTTATTGATATCAAAAGAATCGATACTGATGAAAATGAAAAAGAGAAATTATATCTCAAAAAAAGATTAGTAGAATACTATAACGCCACTAATTCACACAAAGCGAAATTTTTGCTTGATAATTTCAGAAGTGAAGTTAGACATTTTTGGATGGTAACACCAAAAGATAACAAAGTTCCTTTGGATCCAAATGAAATGGATTAAGGTGAATGAGGCTTGATAAGTATTTAGTAAAGAAGCTTAACAAAAGCAGAAATCAAATCGCACATTTAATCAAAGAAGGGTTGGTAAAGGTCAATCACCAAACTATCACCAAACCTTCTTTTGATGTCAAAGATAGTGATATTGTCACATACGAACTTAAAACATGTCAAGTCCCACAGACAACCAAAGTGGATTTTGATGTGGAGAGAATATATGAGGATGATGATATTTTGGTAATCAACAAGCCAAGCGGTCTTGTGGTGCATCAAGCCCCGAGTGTGAAGGTGCCTACACTTGTGGATTGGTTAAAATCACAAAATATCACATTATCAACAATAAGTGGACAAGAACGCCACGGAATAGTTCATCGCATAGACAAAGAAACCACAGGTGCGTTAGTAATAGCTAAAAACAACCACGCCCATGAGCATCTAAGTAAACAATTGCAAGATAAATCCATGGGAAGGATATATTTAGCTATTATTGATGTACCTCTAAAGCAAAATTGCCAAATAAACCGACCAATTGGCAGAAATCCCAAAAATCGCCTAAAAAATGCGATTGTTCCAAGTGGCAAAGAGGCAAAGACAAATTTCCTCAAGTTATGTACCAACAAAGAAGAGTTAATAGCATGTAAGCTATTTACCGGCAGAACCCACCAGATCAGAGTTCATCTACATTCGATTAATAGACATATTATAGGCGATGAATTGTATGGTGCTAAAAAAAGTGAAGATAGGATAATGTTGCATGCGTATATTTTGTATCTTATCCATCCATCAACCAATGAAAAAATGTTTTTTGTAGCCGATATATTTGAAGATATGCAAACAAAAATCAAATCCATATGCAAGGAAGACAGACATGAAAAACTTAACAAAGAGTATCTTATTAATCAGTTTGATAATTTTAGCGATTACAGGGTGTTCGACTAATCCACCGCTAAAGACCAATCCGACTTTACCCAAAATCAAAGAACTTAGGTCATTGAGTGATAGAGACGCTATTGCTTTGGAGTGGGATATCATCAACAAACCACAAGTATATGGATACTATATCCAAAGAAGCAAGAATGCCAAAAAATATACTCAAATTGCCAAAATCAACAGTAAGTATGTAGCACATTTTGTAGATACACATCTCAAACCAAATACTATTTATTATTACAAAATTTCGTCGTTTGATAAAAAGGGATTACCATCTTTTGCTATTTTCAAAAAAGCCAAAACTCTCCCTACGTTACAAGCGGTGCCGTTTATAGCTAATGCTGGAATTAAGGCTAGAGCAATGATTAAGCTTATTTTTAGACCTCATCCAAATGAGAGAGTCAAAGGATACTATATCCAAAGATTCAACGATACTACCGCAAAGTGGGATACGATAGCTACATTACACTCTCGCTTAGATGCAGAGTATATAGATAAAAACTTGATTGATGGAAAGGTGTATAGATATAGAGTAATTGCTTATAGTTACGACAATCTCAAATCAACTCCTTCAAAAGTAATCACAGCCCAAACACTCCAAAGACCGCAAGCTATCGTGGATTTGATAGCTTCAACTTCGCTACCCAAAAGGATTGTGTTAAATTGGCAAAAAGTAAAAGGGGCGATTGAATATAAAATATACAAATCAAACACTCAAAATGGTCCTTATACACTACTTGCTACTACAAAGGCTAATAGTTTTGTAGACATTATCAACAAAGATGGGTTTACTAGATTTTATAAAGTATCGTCTGTGGATAAATACAATATAGAATCTATCCCGTCACAACCGGTGATGGGAGTAACACTACCAATACCGGCTAAACCGATAGTTTCTCTAGAGAGAGATCTAAAAACACTTAAATTTATCTTATCATCACCAGATAAAAGAGCGGTGAAATACATCATCAAAAAATATATGCCAAACAGTGATAAACCTATCCAGATCAACGATATAAAAGGTGTATATGTAGATAAGGATGTAGCACCGAAACATACTTACAAATACGAGATTTATGCAGTTGATGAAAACGGACTTATCTCTAATCCAACAACACTAGAGGTTGATTTCTAATGCCTCATCTATTTATCAAAAATCCATCACCGATTTGCTATCCTAGCAAAGTCGATGATGTAGAATTTTTGTTTGGGGTGGATGATTTGATAGCCGTGAGTGTGGATGGATGCAAGTTTTTTCTCTCTATCCAAAAAAGAGACGATAAATATCTGCTCAAATACGACAAAATCACCCGCCCGCTTAGTAGCTATCTCAAACGTGCATATTTGGCATTTGTTAAGCTATCGCAAGCACAAGTATTATCTTCTAATATAGATGGCATAAAAGACAAACAACCGCATAAATACCTAATCACTATCGATGATAATCTGGCATATAAAGATATGATCGTGGAGATAGGATTTGGTAGTGGTAGGCATTTGTTATACCAAGCTCGCAAAAATCCGCATAAAATGGTATTGGGTATAGAAATCCATAAGCCTTCGATAGAGCAAGTCTTAAAAAGATGTGAGCTTGAGGGTATTACAAATATTAGAATTATCGATTATGATGGTCGATTAGTCCTTAGTAAATTACCATCTAATGCAGTTAGCAATATTTATGTCCATTTTCCAGTCCCATGGGATAAAAAGCCACATCGAAGAGTGATTAGTAAGTATTTTATCAATGAGAGTATTAGAGTCTTGCAAAAAGACGGTATACTTCATTTAAGAACCGATTCAGATAATTATTTTGAATATGCATTTTGGGAGTTTATGCATTTGCAAAAACCTCATTTGCAAGTATACAAAAACAAAGACCTAGAAATAAGTAGCAAATATGAAGATAGATGGAAAAAACTTAATAAAAACATCTATGATATCTATATGATAAATGATGAGATTTCCGCAGATATAGATAATCATTTTGATTTTAGTTTGGGATGTTTGGATGTGGATAAGATTACGCAAGATGCTTATATTTTTGATGAATTTCTTATCCATTTTGAAAAAGTTTATAAAATAAATGACGATTATTCACTAGTGCGTTTGACTATGGGAGATTTTCATAGACCGGAGCATTTGTATATAGTAGCGGGTCCTAATAGCTATTATTACAAAGAGCCCCTCAAACATGCCCTTAATCAAAAAACTCACAATAAACTAAAGGAAATAATGCAGTGTCAAAAGTAATCATAGCCAAAGATTTGTATGCAGGATATAATAACGAGATGATTATTGAAAACGGAAGTTTTAGTGTAAATAGCGGTGATTTTGTGTTTTTAACAGGTCCCAGCGGTAGCGGTAAAACCACTATTATCAAACATCTATATGGGGAATTAAAAGCAAAAAGAGGTTATTTAAATATCGGTGGGTTTGATATGAGAAAAATTTCCCGCTCTAAGCTTACGTATCTTAGACGATATATAGGGATTGTATTTCAAGATTATAAGCTTATTAAAGAGTGGAATATAGAAAAAAATGTCAAATTACCTTTGATGATCGCGGGTGTAAGCGAAGATGTCCAACAAAAAAAAGTCCTAAAACTCCTCTCAAAAGTAAAATTAGCCCACAAAGCGGATAAATTTCCGTATGAGTTAAGTGGGGGAGAGCAACAAAGAGCAGCGGTAATTAGAGCGATTATCAACGAACCGGTATTGATATTAGCCGATGAGCCTACTGGAAATTTGGATGATTATTCAGCAAAGCTAGTGATGGATTTGTTTAGATTTGCAAATGAGCTTGGTATTACTATTTTGATAGCCACTCACCACTTGCCGCAGACGTTTGAAGTGCCTTATCGTCATCTGCATATAGAAAACAAAAAATTGTATGAAGTTTCGTGATATTTTGGTGGTTTTGTGGTATAATATAAGAATGCAATTATGTTAGTTGCAAAGAGATGAATTTGGTGTATTAAGAAAATCTAAAAAGGAATTCGATGATTTTAATGATTGATAATTACGATTCGTTTACTTATAACGTCGTGCAGTATTGTCTAGAGCTTGGTGCTAATTTGAAGGTGATTAGAAATGATGAGATGAGTGTGGATGAGATTGCTAAGCTAAATCCGCAAAAGATCATCATCTCCCCTGGTCCAGCTACACCAAATGAAGCCGGTGTGAGCTTAGAGGTGATTGAGAGATTTAAAGATACCAAGCCAATCTTTGGAATATGTCTTGGGCATCAATCAATCGCACAAGCTTTTGGTGCTGAGATTATACAAGCTAAGAATATGATGCACGGTAAGACATCCGATATCAATATCACTACCCATACCCCGATTTTCAAGAATTTACCATCTTCATTTCGTGCAACAAGATATCACTCGCTAGTAGTCAATCAGGAGAATTTACCGCAAAATATCGAGGTTTTAGCTTATAGTGCGGATGATAAAGAGATTATGGCACTAAAGATTAAGGATTATGAATTGTATGGTGTGCAGTTTCATCCCGAATCAATCATGAGTGAATACGGTCATGAAATATTAGATAATTTTCTAAAGTTATAAGGAGAGAAAATGAAGACGTATACTAAGGAGTCAAATATAATGGGGGGGGATACAAAAGGATTCATAATGCAATTTTTAAATAAATTTACTATCAGGCAGAGATTATTTGTTTCATTTTTGGTGATGTTTGCAATTATCTTAGCTGCTATTATTTACAATATGTTTCTTACCCGTGATATGGTGGGAGAGCTAAAACACATTCAGGTTGTTAATCACCAACAAATCTTGCTTAGCAAATCAACCAATGCACTTATGGAAATGGAGAGCAATGCTCAGAAATATCTGCTATACGTAAACAAGGATAAGACTTTATCCAAGCAATATTTAGATGCATTTTATAAATGCTATAACAAAGCTATTGGATTTTTAGATCAATTACGACATGTTGATAAACATGTCAATAAGCTTAGACATAATATTCAAAGTTACAAAAGTCAATTTGATAAGATAGTAGTATTAGCAAAGAGAAAAGATCAAATTGTAGATACGTTAGATGCTAGTATGTTGGCTATCGATAGTAGACTTACTAAAATTTTAGATGATGAATTTAACATTAAACGCATTAAAACTTTATACATAACTGCTAAGTGGATTAGAGAGTGTCTCAAAGAGGAAGTATATGCTGTGAAATTTTTGTTGAGTAACGACAAAACATTGGCAAATACTATATCTCATACGTTATTTACCCTCGAACAGAATATGCAATCTTACAAAGATACCCTAAAACCAGTGCAAGATAAAGTGGTCTTGCAGCAAGTAGAAAATTTGATTCTAAAATATAATGCAAATGTTAGAGAATTGTTATCTGTAATCAAACAGATTAATCACATTACCGCGTCTTTTGAAGTGTTAAGCAAAAATGTCAATGCATATGCACAAAAAATTACCCATTGTTTAGAACATAAAAGCGAGGAGATTATTCTCAAAAACGAACAAGCAGTACAACGATTTATAGTAATTGGTATAGTTATACTACTATTAGTGGGTATATTTGTAACTTTACTTACGATCTATATTCCCAAATCTATCAATGATTCTTTACACCTCTTAAAAGAATTCTTTATTAATCTAAACAACAATAAAATTCAAGAGGTGAAAATATCATCGAAAGATGAAATAGCCCAAATTCTTGTGCTAGTAAACCAATATATCAAGAAACTCCAACAACTCAAACAATCAGATGACGAATTTATAACACACACTATCCATCAACTAGAAGAATTTGCCAAAGGAGATTTAACTAAAAGAATCGAATTAGAGCCATTAAATCCTATATTGCAGCAATTAAAATCTGTAATTAACCAAATGGCTGAAAATCTCAACAAAAATATAGGAAGAAATTTGGTGGAAATATTGGTTATACTTGATAAGTTTACTCAATATGACTTTAGAAATACGATCCCAACAGCCCAAGGAAAGTTAGAAAAAGTTACCAACATTGTAGCATCCGTAATTCGAGATATGTTAAAAGAAAATCAAAAATTTGCAGAAATTCTCAAAACCAAATCAAACAAACTTCAAACCCAAAGCAATCAATTGATAGAATTTTCAAATTATCAAATCGATAGTTTAAATAGCATTGTAGAGATGGTAAGACAATTGAGCGAAGATATGTTAGAGAGCTCGAATCAAACATCAGAAGTAGTAAAACAATCAGAAGATATCAAAAATATCATGAAAATCATTTCAGAAATTGCAGAACAAACCAATTTATTAGCCTTAAATGCGGCTATTGAAGCCGCAAGGGCTGGTGAAGCTGGAAGAGGGTTTGCGGTGGTAGCAGATGAAGTAAGAAAGCTTGCTGAAAAAACCCAAAAAAGCTTAGTAGAGATTGACTCTACTATTCAAATACTTGCTCAATCAATTCAAGATATTGGAGCTACCATCAAGGACAAAACAGAAGAAGTATTGCAAGCAAGTGATAATATCTTGGATATTACCGAAAAAACACATCAAAACAAAGCAGTAATAGATGAGATTAACGAAGTTATTCAAGATAACAATAAGGTTGCTGATGGATTATTACAATCAGTATCCAAAATCAAATTTTAATATCACCATGGTATCTTAATGCGAGAGTTAAGATACAGATTTTGGGGATATTTTGTAGCATATTATCTAGTGTTACTTTATTATGCCTATTATATGGATGTGGGCACGGTTGAGATTAAGTATCTTTTAGAGCACCGTTTGTTGTTTTTGTTTGAGACATCGCTCTCTGTTTATAACAACCTTTTATTCCGTTTGCCCTCTTTAGTTTTATCTGCTTTATCATTGCTACTATACTATCAAATCGCCAAGAAATATTTATCGTCCAAAGATGCTGCTTTGGCGATAGTTATATTTTCTTTGATGCCGGGTTTTATTATTGCGAGTTTATTGTGCAACAAATCTATCTATTTGATTTTTTTGGTAATTTTATTTATTTGGAGTTTTTTGTATTATAGATTTGCGGCTTATGTATTGTTACTGTTGTATACAGTTGTCAATTATAGTTTTATTTTCTTGTATCTTTCGTTGTTTTTTTATGCAGTGTATAAAAAAGATGCGAGATTTATGGCTTATTCGATTATTTTATTTGCTATTAACGCAAATTATTTCAATTACGATATCGCAGGCCACCCACGCGGATATTTTGTGGAGTTGCTTTTGGTGTATTTGGCTATTTTCTCCCCTTTTGTGTTTATCTATTTCCTCTATTCACTAATCAAAACTCAACAAAAAAGCTTATTGTGGTTTATATCGTTTGTATCGCTTGGATTGTCTATTTTATTGTCGTTTAGACAACAAATCAAGATTGATGATTTTGCTCCTTTTGTTATTGTGTATGTGGTTTTTATGGTGCGTGTATTTTTATATAATTACAGAATTAGACTCAAGATATTTAGAAGTAGTTATAGAATGTTGTTTGGATTCTTGCTTGGTAGTTTGTTGGTGTTTGATATGTTTATATTAAGCAGTCCTTATGTATTGCATGAAAATATAGTGACTCAATTTCGCTATACCAATCGTATCTATAAGTATCTTAAAACACACAATATTGATAGTGTATACTGCAATGATGAGCTATTTTGTAAAAAATTGTATTTTTATGGGCTAAAAAAGGGTCGCAAATATTACCTTTTGTTGGATGAAAAACATAAAAAAGTTTCGATTTTTCACAATCAAAAGAAAATATCTCAATTTTTCTTTTCAAAATAAGAAAAAAATGTTAAAATTATCAAAATTTTTACAAAGGAGAATTCATGGCTCAAAGAGCGATTCGTGAATACGACGGGAAAGCGTTATTTGCAAAACATTGGAACGAATATTTTGATGGGTTCCACTATGATTTTAAGTCGGTATTAGTAACAAGTGGAAAAGAATTGTTAGAAAAAGCGGAAGAACACGGATTTGAATGGTTAAAACAAGAACCGTTAGTAGCAAAACCGGATATGCTTTTTGGAAAAAGAGGTAAGAATGATCTTGTTTTATTTAAAGTAAACAAACCGGGGGATGTGACTCTTGAAGATGCAGCAAAATGGATTGATGAAAAATCAAGCCATGATGTAACGTTACTTTCAGGACAAACTGGAAGACTTACTCATTTTATAGTTGAGCCTTTCACACCACATACACAAGACCAAGAATACTATATCTCTGCAACTACAGTAGATGAAGATGATGTATTGTATCTAAGTGCAGAAGGTGGTATGGAAGTAGAAGAAAATTGGGATAAAGTAGTGGAAGTGAGAATCCCTATCGATTTGAGTGATAGTGATATTGAAAAAGCTATCAAAGCAAGCGTGCCAGAAGATATTCCGGCAGAGAAAAAAGGGGAGTTTGCATCATTTGCGTTTGCATTTTATAAATTTTATAGAGATTTAAACTTTGCATATTTAGAAATCAACCCTATCGTAATGCTTGATAACAATAAAATGGCTATTTTAGATTTAGTTGCAAGACTTGATGATACTGCTGGATTTTTAATGGCTGATAAATGGGGTGATATTGAATTCCCTACACCATTTGGTATGGAAGAAAAATCACCAGAAGAAAAAGCTATCGCAGAAGCTGATGCAAAAA
>JAADDX010000016.1 GCA_013153685.1 Campylobacterota bacterium
TCATATGTCTTTAGCTAATATTCCTCTCATTCAAGATAGGTTTACTTTTTTAACGCTTCAAATATCTAAAATTACAAATGACGTAATCCACCTTTGGGTAGGTGAGGCTATGATACCTAGTAGAGTTTGGCTATATTTCTCAAAGTCTTATATTAATGTATATACGATACACTCCAGGTATGCCCTAGAACATACCAAATTCACAATATTATTGTCAAAAATATTAAAAAAAACTTAAAAATTGGATATAATTTTAAAAACAATTTAAGGAGTAGTTTTGAGATTTTTGATCGTAGAAAAAGATGCAACCCTCAATAAAATGATACAAAAAGCCCTTGATGAATACAACTACAAAAGTGACGAGGTATTGAGTATACCGGATGCGAAATATTACACCAAAGTAAGGCATTATGATTTGATTATTATCGATTATAATCTTAACAAAGAGGAGGTAAAAGAGTTTATCAAAAATATTCGCATCTCATTTCCAATCACCAAGATTATTGTCTTAGGCGATGATGATAGTGTAGAGACGCAAATAGAGGTATTAAATAGTGGGGCTGATGATTATATTACTAAGCCTATTCATTTTGGGTTGTTAATCGCAAAAATCGAAGCAAATATTCGCTTTACCAATACCAAACAAATCACTATAAAAAATCTCGTAATCTCTCCTGAAAACGAACAAATCATGTATAAAGACCAAGTAATCGAGCTTAAAGGTAAACCTTTTGAAGTGTTTACGTATCTAGCAAAACATCCAGACCAAGTTATTTCCAAAGAGCAATTGCTAGATTCTATATGGGAAGAGCCTGAGATGGTTACGCCGAATGTGGTGGAAGTAGCAATTAATCAAATTAGACAAAAAGTGGATAAATATTTAGGTATAATTACGATTGAGACAATTAGAAGAAGAGGTTATAAATTTGCACTAAAGGAGTAAAAATGTCACTAATGATAACAGATGAATGTATAGCATGTGATGCTTGTATCGATGAATGCCCCAATGAGGCTATCGAGGCGGATGATCCAATATATGTAATCGATCCTGATAGATGCACGGAGTGTATCGAAGATGGCGGTGAGCCTGCTTGTGTGGCGGTATGTCCCGTGGATTGTATAGTGCCAGATCCGGATAATATAGAAAATGCCAAAGAACTGAAGCTAAAAGCCGAGCAGTTACACAAAGATGATTGATGGCTAAAATTACGGCGGTTATAGACATCGGTTCTAATAGTGCTAGAATGGCTGTCTTTAAAAAGACGAGTCATTTTGGATTTGTTTTGCTTAAGGAAATAAAAAGCAGAGTGAGAATCAGTCAGTTTGCATACCAAAATGGCGGGTATTTGCAAGATGTGGCTATGGATAGGGCACTTTGTGCCTTGGAGGAATTTCTGATGATTGCAAAGTCTCTAAAAGCACGCAAAATACTAGCCGTAGCCACAAGTGCCGTAAGAGACGCTCCTAATAAATCTGTCTTTTTAAATAAAGTCAAAAAACTCCTTAATCTCAATATCAAAGTAATTAGTGGACCCAAAGAAGCATGGTTTGGAGCAATTGCCGCGAGTAATTTACTACCTTATCGAGATGGTGTGACTATCGATATAGGTGGAGGAAGCACTGAATTGGCTGTGATTAAAAATCGCAAGATTACGGATACTATTTCCTTAAATCTAGGGACTGTGAGATTGAAGGAATTGTTTTTTGATGTGCATGATATTGAAGGTGCCAAAGCTTATATTCATAAAGAATTGGATAAATTATCTAGCAATTTTGTATGTGATAATGTATTTGGTATAGGGGGGACAATTAGAGCCATAAGTAAGGCTATTATGAAAAAAAACAACTATAGCCTAGATATCCTTCATGCGTTTACTTATACTATCAAAGATGAAATCGGTTTTATCTCTAAGATCGTCAATAGCACCGATCTTCAACTAAAAGAGATGGGGTTTAAAGAAGATAGATTAGATACTATCAAAGAGGGTGCTTTGATATTGCTTTGTGTGTTTGAAAAATTGTCCGCTAGAGAGCTTATGACTAGCGGAGTTGGTGTAAGAGAGGGTGTGTTTTTGAGCGATTTACTAAGAAATGATAACTACATGTTCCCGCCTAATTTTAATCCTAGCGTAAGAAGTGTAGAGGATATTTATGATGTAAATAGGAAAATAGCGGCTTATGAGAGTAAGCTAGCTGGGGAGTTATTTGATATATTAACCCCTATACACAATCTACCTGCAAATTACAGAGTATATCTGCAGTATGCGATGAAGTTATCTACAGTTGGGGAGTATATTGACTTTTACTCATCTCACAAGCATACGGAATATATTTTATTAAATTCATTGCATTACGGTTTTACTCATAAAGAGAGGATTTTAATCTCTCAAATCATTAAAAACCATAAAAAAAAGAAAATCAAAAAAGAGATACCCTACAAAGACCTATCTATCTCTAAGAGTGTGCTTGAGGAGTTGTGTTTTATCTTTTGGCTGACGAAAGTTTTAAATATTAATTTACAAAATCCCAAACTCCAATTACAGTTACATGAAGGTATTTTGTATATAAATGGTGATAACTTATATTTAGCACGCGAGGAGTTATCAAAAAGGGTGGCGAGAATCCCAATCAAAATAGGAGAGAGTCTTGAAACTATGTGATATGATATATGAAAAGTTTAAGAATTTGAAGTTTGTTAATAAATTGTTGGTGATGAATACATTGCCTATGGTGGGGTTGATATTTTTATCTACTATTACTTTTTGGGCTGTGTTTGTATTTCTAGAAGAATTTAAAACAGCCCAAGATATCGCAAATAAAGTAGTCAAAGCGTATCAATACGTATATCAAAACAAACCGTATCAATACCAGCCTATTATTTCATCTCCGCTGGAATTTATAAGAGCTAAGTATATGAAAAATTATGATCTCTATAAGAAAGATTTAAATAACTTATTGCATCAACTAGCCAACACCACCGACAAAGCACAACAAAAAAAGCTATTGGATAAAATTTTATTGGCTGGTGTAAGAGTGGCTATTGATGAAAATATCAAAAATGCTTTGCTTGATTTGTATGAACATAAGTCTATGCAAAATGTCCACAAATTATCCGCTATTTCCACTAAGTCTTTGGACTTGTTTTATAAGTTGTTTTGGTTTTTCTTAATAGGTGGATGGTTATCTGTGATACTTGCTAGTGCTTTTGCGTATTTTATTATCAAAAACGTAAAAGAAGGGTTTAGTAGTGTAGAGGATGCACTACATCATGTAATGCAATACAAAGACCTTACATACCAATCATCATATAATGCTGCTGATGAAATCGGTCAAGCCATAGACAAGCTAAATACTTTTATTATGGAACTTAACAATATTATAAATGAAACAAAAGAGTTCTCCAATGAGACATCACGCACTTCTACTAAGGTTTTAAAAGATATCAATCAGCTAACAGATGCTATCATTAATGGACTTAACAATATCAAGATTGCCGTGGATAAGTCATTTGAAGTAGAAAATAGACTGCAAAATATCATCTCTTATTTGGATAGTCTAAATAGTAATACGGAAGTGAAAAATACTCTTAAAAATTCAGTAAATGATATTGCTATATTAGTGGATGTGATTGCTAAAAACGATCAATTAGCTCAGAATTTATCAAATTCTTTGAATGTATTAGTAGAGAATATTTCTCATACCAAGAATTTCACCGCTATGATTAAAGAAATTGCAGACCAGACTAATCTCTTAGCACTGAATGCAGCAATTGAAGCGGCAAGAGCGGGGGAGCACGGTAGAGGCTTTGCGGTAGTTGCGGATGAGGTGAGGAAATTGAGTGAGACTACTCAAAAGCATGCCGATGAGATAGCAATCCAAATTAACACAATTTCACAGATTGTATCGGAAGTGAGTGAGAATATGTTACAAAATAACACAAATAACACTCAAATAGTCTCTTATTCAAATGATATTCATACTACTATCAAAAAATTGAATATAATCACAGAAAGGATATTGCAAGAATCGCAAGAAAATTCTCAAGAGATCAAAAAGGCTTCTGAGGAGTTAGAAAATATGGTGAAGTTCTTGCAAAAGATTCAAGTAGAATCAGAACATTCACTTGAAGATGTGGATAAAGTAAGCGATTTTATACGATTTTTGGATGCATCATTGCAAGATGTGAATACTAAAATCAACGAATTAAAGACGAAATAATGCTGTGTAATAACGTACGCAACAAAAGGAGCTATCATGCTAAATAAACTCTCACTAAAGCTTACCGTGGTATTGATATTAAGCTTGTCAATTATGTCATTGTTGTATTATATGGGTAGGGATGCTATCAAGTCTATCCAAATGCAACAAACCAAATCGGAACTCCAACAATTAGTAAAACTTAGTACAAGTTTGAGTAAACTCATCCATGAAACGCAAAAAGAAAGAGGGATGAGTGCCGGATATATAGGAAGTAATGGCCGCAAATTTAAAGATATGTTGCCTAATCAAAGAATGCTTACTAACAAGAGATTACAAGAATACAAGCAAGCTCTCTCAAAGGTAAAATTGAATCAATTTCCACCAACTTTTAGACATTTAATAGATGAATTAAACCGTGAATTTACATATTTAGATACCACTAGAAGCAAAGTAACCAATCTACAAATCTCACTTAAAGATGAATTAAAATATTACACCCACATCAATGCACTCATCCTCAAGGTGATCGCATTTTCAGCGAAATTAGCACCGGATAAAGCTATTGCGATGGACTTGGTATCTTATGTAACATTTCTAAAAGCAAAAGAGAGAGCGGGTATAGAAAGAGCGGTAATTAGTGCTACTTTTGGTGCAAACAAATTTAAAGTTGGAGTATTTGAGAAATTTATCACTCTAATATCGGCTCAAAAATCATTCTTGGATGATTTTAACGATTTTGCTCCGGATAATATCAAAGCAATCTACCAAAAAGCTGTTCAAGATCCGGTATTTAGTGAAGTAGAAAGACTCAGAAGTATCGCACTTAAAAAAGCTCATGTAGGAAATTTTGGAATCGATCCGACTTATGCTTTTAAAGTATACACCAAAAAGATCAATATTCTCAAAAAAATCGACGATGAGATTGCCGAGTTTATTGAAAAAGACTTATTAAGTGAAACCAAAAATTACTATATCTTACAGTTGATTGTGGGTGTGGTAGTGGGTATATTGATGATTTGGATTGGACTAAAGAGTGTAAGTAAAGTAGAGCTTCAAGTACACTCGCTTAAATCTTTGATCACTATGATATCAGAGGATAAAAATCTTGCAATAGATGTGAGAATCTATGAAGATGACGAGTTTGGGACTATCAGAAAGGCGTTGCGAGAATTTCTAGCATCATTGCATGAAGTGATCAAAGACGCATACAAAAACTCACAAACCAACCAAGAGGTGGTAGCTAGACTAAAAGAAGCGTTTGCTCAAATTACTAATAATATTCAAAAAGAAGCGGAAATTGTAAGTGAAGCGACTAAAGAATCTGAAAATATCAAAAATGCCTTGGAAGATGAGGTAAACTTCTCATTGCAAGTAAAAGAAACGATCCTAAAAGCCAATGAAAACTTAAGAGAGAGTGTGCGACTCATCTCACAAAATGTGGATAATATCGAAAACAACGCAAATCATGAACTTGATATGGCTAATAAATTACAACAACTAGCAAGCGATGCAAATCAGATCAAAGATGTCTTAACCGTAATTGGGGAAATTGCAGACCAGACTAATCTCTTAGCACTGAATGCGGCAATTGAAGCAGCAAGAGCGGGAGAGCACGGTAGAGGATTTGCAGTAGTTGCGGATGAAGTAAGACAGCTTGCTGAGAAGACTCAAAAGTCGCTCAACGAGATTGATTCGACAATCAACGTAATCGTGCAAGCCATCTCAGATGCCAATGCTCAGATGAGTGAGAATGTAAAAAGTGTCAACGACATCACATCTCAGACTCAAGAAGTGCAATCAAGCATCGAAACTGTAGCGAATGAAATGGATAGTGTAGTTGGTGATGTGCAAGAGAATGCACAAAGTATCCAGCAGCTTACTGAGATGATGCAAGATTTTATCAAACAGATGCAAACCATCCATAACATTTCCACAGAAAACAAAGAAAATATTATGCAAAATACACAACATGTAGAAGAGATAGCAACACTCGCAAACAAACTTCTACAAGAGATACAACAATTCAAAATATAAGGAGACAATATGGCAGATATTCAAGAACAAATCTTAAGCTTTGGAGAAGTACAAGAACCGCATACGGTAGTAACTATTGCGTATGCTGGGGTGAGATTGGAGACGGAGAAATTGTATACCCAAGAGGGAACATTTCCTACAGATGCGTATCAACAAGTAATTATTTATTTACAACAACAATGCAAAGAGATGGATGCTGATGGGGTTAAAAATATAGAAGTAAAAGTAGTTACAAGTCATGATAGCAATTCCAAAGAGGTGATGGATTTTATCGGTAGTGGAACTATTATCAAGCTCAAAAGGAATTAGATGCGAAGGATAGCTTTAGTAGCAATTTTATTGTTTGTAGGATGTAGTAGTAATGTAGAACTCAACAAAGACGTTAAGCAGACTAATAAAGATTTTAAGTTATTAAGCAACTATCACGTTACCAAGGGTAGCTTACATAAACTAGGCAATAATTATATATTTTTAGCCCTTGGAGAGGATGGTATTTTGCGATTTAATAAAATTGATGCGAAATATGATTTGCTTCAATCTAAAAAAATTCCAATTGTAATGTCAATCCAAAAAATCAAAGTCATAGGCGATAAAATTTATGTATTAGGATACTCTCAAACAGCCAATCGACCGATATTTGTCACCCTCGATAAAGATGGCAATATTCTCTCTCAAAAGTTAGTTGCCCACCGATACAACACACCTAGGGATTTTATCGTGCAAAAAGACGGGAGTGTGGTGTTGGTGCTAAATAGATACTCAAAAGATACTTTATCGGATATTGTTATTTACAAAGACAACAAAGAGCATATATTTGCTACGAAATATGCCGAACAAGCTACCAAGATTATCCCATATAACAATGGATATTTGTTAGTTGGAGATGTATCGCAAACTACCCAAAATGTGTTTGTGGCTTATTTGGATCAAAATTTCCACACAAAATGGGTACGGGATTTTGATTTTGGATTGGAGGAATCTATCAAAGGCGTTACTATCAAAGATGGTATTATCACACTTGATATTATTTCGCAAAATTATACCGGCATGGAAGAATATTATGTCGTAAAACTAGACAAAAATGGTCACATTATCACTAAGTCCAAAAAATTCAATATTGAGAATTATCCTTTAAAATTCCAAGGATAATTTGGTATAATTCCAAAAAAAGAAGGAAAGAATATGAAAAAAATATTATTAACTACAATTGCCGCATCGGCGTTTGCGTTTATGGGGATGCAAGGACACGCTCATAATATGTCGCCAATGAAAGGTTTGAAGGATACTACGGTTGTAGCTTCACTCAACGGTAAGAAAATCACCGTAGCGGATGTAAATGCGTATATGCAAGGGATGACGAAAGATTTTAGGATTAGATTGCAAGATTTGCCAGCTCAACATGTTAGTGATTTTGTAAAAAAATATGTTGATACGTTAAAATACTATCAAAAAGCAAAAGAAATCACCAAAACTCCTCAATATAAAGCTTTGATGAAAAAAATCGCGGTTGATTTGTGGATGAGTAAAGAGTATAACAAAATCAAAGTCTCACCAGAAGAAGCAAAAGCATTTTATGAAAAAAATAAAGATTTGTATTTCAAAGCAAGTCCGAAAATCAAAGCTAGACATATTATCGTAAAAGACAAAAAACTAGCACAAAAAATTATCAACGAATTAAAAGGTTTACATGGTAAAGCATTGGAGCAGAAATTTGCTCAACTTGCCAAAAAATATTCAATTGGTCCGAGTAAAATTGACGGTGGTGAATTAGGGTGGTTTGAGCCTAAACAGATGGTAGCACCATTTGCAAAAGCGGTTGAACAACTCAAAGTAGGACAGATTACTACACAACCAGTTAAGAGTAGATTTGGATATCATGTAATTTTGCTCGAAGATAAAAATAGCAAAAATTATATCCCATTCCAAAAAGTAAAAGCTCAGATTATCGCATATCTTAAAAACAAAAAATTAGACGATATGTTGACACAAATCGATAAGACAACAAAAGTAAAATATTTTATTCCTATTAAAAAATAGTCTTTATGTGTGCTATTGTCGGGTTTGTTGATTATACCAAGAAACTAACCCGTGATGATTTGCTACGCATGCGTGATACTCTTATTCACAGAGGGGTGGATGATAAGGGCGAGAGCTTTTATCACACCTCTTCTTATAATCTAGCCTTAGCCCATCGACGTCTTGCTATTGTTGATTTGTCTGCTTTAGCCCATGAGCCTATGCAATTTGATAATTTGGAGATTATCTACAATGGTGAAGTATATAACTTTATGCAAATTAGAAAAGAGCTCATCAAATGCGGTTATTCTTTTGATTCTCATTCGGATGTAGAGGTGGTATTAAAGGCGTATCACAAATGGGGGATAGATGCTATTTCTAGATTTAATGGTATGTTTGCGTTTGTGATTTATGATAAGACAGCTCAGACTCTTACGTTAGTGCGTGATAGAAGCGGTATTAAGCCTTTGTATTGGTATTTTAAAGATGGGGTATTTTTATTTGCAAGTGAATTAAAGGCTTTTTATACTACCAAATCTTTCCACAAGCATATCGATTATAATGCACTTGCTTTATTTATGCTATATGGATATATTCCCACACCTTTTGCTATTTTTCAAAACACACACAAATTAGAAGCGGGACATTATATGGTCTTTGAACTTAAAAATGCTACCTATCAGATACGGAAATATTGGGATATTTTGGATTATGCCAACCAAACGCTTGATATTAGTTTTACACAAGCTATGCAACATCTTAACAAACTTCTCATTCAAGCAGCAAATTATAGAATGATAGCGGATGTGAGAGTGGGTGTGTTTTTGAGTGGAGGGTATGATAGTAGTATCGTAAGTGCTATACTAGCCAATCACAAATTAGATACGTTTACGATTGGATTTGCCAAGGAGCGATACAATGAAGCTACGTATGCTAGAGAGATTGCTAAATATTTACATACTAATCATCACGAACATATTCTCAATGCAAAGGAGGCTTTGGATATCGTATCTTCTATTGCGTATGTGTATGATGAGCCGTTTGCTGATAGTAGTGCGGTAGCTACGATAGCCGTAAGCCGTCTTGCTAAAAAAGATGTAAAAGTAGCTATTAGTGCTGATGGTGCTGATGAGTTGTTTGCTGGGTATAATACGTATGATGTGGTATTAAAATATGCTAAGCTTAAATATTTTAGAAGTTTTATCGCTTTATTGAAGATATTCAAACCCTTCATCTCCAACTTTGATACACGTTATGACAAACTCAAATATATCTCGCACGCTACCTCGCACGCTACGATTTTGAAATATTTGGTCCATATTTTTAGTCTAGAAGATGTCCATAGATTATTACCTACGTTTCGTATAATGCCGGTTGCATTCGATACTGACGTGAGCAGTCTAGATAGCCTTAGTCAGTTGTTATCGTTAGATTTTAAGATGTATTTGATGGATGATATTTTAACTAAAGTAGATAGAGCATCTATGAGTGTATCTTTAGAGGCTAGAGAGGTGTTTTTGGATTATAATATAGTGCAGTTTGTAGCACAATTACCAAGTAGCTTCAAATATGGTCCTACTAAGAAATACATCC
Organism: Campylobacterota bacterium; assembly: GCA_013153685.1. GTDB lineage: Bacteria > Campylobacterota > Campylobacteria > Campylobacterales > JAADDX01 > JAADDX01. Next base: position 9,844 of record JAADDX010000016.1, read on the forward strand.
TCAAAGAACTAGCCTACCAATACATCCCAAAAGAGCTACTTCACCGAGAAAAGATGGGATTTGGTATACCGCTTGAGGAGTGGTTGCGAGGTGAGATGAAGGATTTGGTATATTCATACCTCAATCCACACACACTCAAACAACAAAACATCCTACTTACTGATGAAGTGCTTCGAGTAAGAGATGATTTTTATAATCACAAACACAACAATGCTAGAAAGATTTGGAATTTATTGATGTTTGGTATGTTTTATGAAAAATGGTGCAAAAATTAGCTTTTCAAGCCGATTTTTAGTAAAATTCCAATAAAAAAGGACCTAAATGGAATATTTAGATTATGTAGTAAATTTTCTAACCACGATGGCTGTGGGGTTTTATTTGATTACCGTATTGCAGTGGTATAATTACAAGCTTGATAGAGTGGTTTTTAAATTTAGCAAATATAATTGGCATATTTTATATTTTGTCTTGCCGATAGCTACGTATTATTTGGCAAACAAATTTTATTGGATTTATTTATTTTTCGGATTATTGCCGGCTTTGTTTATTTGGTATAAGAAATTGGATAAACCGCTTGTATTGACCGATAGAGTAAAGCGATATTTTGCTTTATTGGTGTTTTTGAGTCTTGTAGGGTATGTATTGGATTATTATTTCCATACCAAACATGGTATCTTTTTGCCGATTTTATTGAGTGTTATTGGTAGTGAGATTATAGAGCGTATTATTTTTAATAACTACAAAAAACAAGCCAAAGCTAAGCTTGAAAAGATTAATCCCACTATTATCGCTATTACGGCAAGTTATGGAAAGACTAGTATTAAGAATTTTTTGTATCAGCTATTACAAGAGAAATATAACACCTACAAAACCCCAAAAAGTGTCAATACTCTCAAAGGAATCGTAGCTGATATCAACAACAATCTACCCCAAAATACCGATATTTACATCGTGGAAGCGGGTGCTAGACAAAAAGGTGATATTGATGAGATCGCTCAATTTATCCAACATCAATATGCCATTATAGGCAAGATAGGTCCTCAACATATCGAATATTTCAAAACAATTGACAATATCATCAATACAAAGCGGGAAATTTTGAATTCTCCTAATCTAATCAAGGCAATTAGTTATGATCTTGAAGATACGCTTCGTATCAAAGACTATATTCACAATATCCAAGCCACGCTCGAAGATACTCAATGGGATTTGACTTATAAAGATAGGATTATTCATTTAATTACCCCGATTCTTGGTAGTTTTAATGCGATTAATATTAGTTTGGCGTTTTATATGGCAAAGGAATTTGGGCTTGATGATGCATATTTGGTAAGAAAAATAGCCAAATTATCCCCGATTCCGCATAGATTACAAAAAGTGCAAACCAACGGTAAAGTTATTATTGATGATAGTTTTAATGGAAATATTGAAGGGATGTTAGAAGCTATTGAGCTTGTAAAAGATTTTGGTGGAAGGAAGTTTATTGTCACTCCAGGATTAGTAGAAGCCAATGAAACACTCAATAAAAAACTTGCCAAAAAGATCAATGATGTTTTTGATGTGGTGATTGTAACTGGTAGTCTAAATAGACGCGTTTTGTGTGAGAATATCTCTAGACCAAACAAAATCTATCTCGGCGATAAGTCAAAGCTAGAAAAAATCTTAGCGGATAATACTAAAGCGGGGGATTTGATTTTGTTTTGCAATGATGCACCGAATTTTATATAAAGGATTAATATGAGAGTTGTTATGTTTGTGTTAGTGATGTTATTTTATGGGTGTGTATCCATACCGATTTCATATCCCAAATGGGTAACTACCATCAAACCAGATACGATTAGATACTATTACGCTACCGCAGAAGGTTACACCCAAAAAGAAGCGATTGAAAACGCACTTGATGCAATTGCTTCAAAGATTAGCGTAACTATCAATTCATCATATCAAAGTAGCCTTGTTGTAATCAACGACAAATATACTAAAACAATCCAAAATACCATCCTTGCGAATGTAAAAAATATAGAATTTGTAGATTATAAAATCCTCAAATCACAAAAAATAGGCGATAAATACTTTGTGCTTATTTCCGTAGATAGAATCAAAAATGCACAAGCTATTATCGATAAAATCAAACTCCATATTCACAATTACCAGCTAGCTCTTCAAAAGAAAAATTTCAAAATATATCTTCGCATACTAAAACAACTCAAGACTGACTTAGCTCAGTGTTTTATCGCTAAGAGTTTGTATAATAGTGCGGATGTTAATTTGACAATAGCGAAGTTGATGGATTTGCAATCACAAATTCATACATTTTTAAATTCATTATCATTTACCATCAAATCACCTTATCCACAACTAAATAGCATTATCAAAGAGGTCTTAACCAAACAAGGTTTTAATATCTCAAATCACGGTAATACTATTATTACGTTGCAAGCACGTATTAAGAAATATAAGCTAATAGATTATTATATCTACCAAGAGGATATAGATATCAAGATGTACTACAAACACAAGCTTATTTCATTAGATACGTTATCGGTTGCTGGTAAATCGGTGATTAATTACCAACAAGCCAAAGAAAATATGCTCATAAATTTTAGAGATAAATTTTATGATATAATTACAAAAAACTAAAGGAAATATAGTGAGTCTAGCCAAAATAGCCACCATCGCTTCAAGTAGTGTAGCATTTTTGCTTGCGGTAGCAAAAGTTATAGTTGGTGTATTAAGTGGTAGTGTTGCCGTAGTAGCGAGTGCGGTGGATTCTATTTTGGATATGTTTGTTAGTATTTTCAATATGGTTGCGGTAAGAGTGAGTGAGAGTAGAGCTGATAATATGTTTAATTACGGCAAAGGCAAAATAGAAGGGATTGCTGCGTTATTTGAAGGCTTGTTGATTATTGCAAGTTCGGTTTTTATTTTGTATACGGCAATTGATAGATTGATTCACCACAAGGAAATAACGCAGTTGGATTTGGCGTTTTATGTGATGGTATTTTCACTTGTGGTGACGTTTTTTTTGGTAATGTTTTTGCAATATGTAGCTAAAAAAACTGATTCTTTGGTTATTAAATCTGACGCCCTACATTATAAGACAGATTTGATTTCTAATGGTGCGATAGTAGTTGTTTTGCTAATTGTAAAGCTTAGCGGATATTATCAGATAGATTTTATCGTATCTATTTTGATAGCTATTTATATATTCAAAGAAGCAAGCACATTGGTAAAAGAGGGATTTTTAAATTTATTGGATGTAAGTTTGGATTTTCAAACGGTAGAAAAAATCAAAGATATTATCAAAAAAGAACCGCTTGTGCTGGATTTTCATTGTTTGCGTACACGAAGAGCGGGACATAGAAATTTTGTCGATGTGCATTTGGTGCTAACACCGGATATGAAGCTTAAATTAGCACATTCTATTATAGAGAATGTAGCTAACAAGATCAGACAGCTAGATTCAAATAAGGTGTGGGTGATTAATATCCATGCCGACCCATATGACGATAGTCGTGAAAACAAACTACAAGAGGAGTGTTAATGAGAGAATTGACTTTCAAAGAAAAATTAGGTGTATTGGCGGCTATTTTGATGTTTGTGGCTATTGGTATGATTATGGGTGGAAATAGTGCTGGGAATTTGACTTTGGGTTATGTGGGTAGTGGAGTGTTTTTAATAGGTGCACTAATTGCACTGTATTTGTTATTTAGCTCAAACAAAGAAGCAACAGATGAAGAATACTAAGACAGTTTGTGCTTATTGTGGTGTAGGGTGTGAAGTAGAGCTTCAAACACAAGATAACAAAATCATAAAAGCAAATCCGGTAAAAAATGGATATTCAAGTAATGGAGATTTGTGTATCAAAGGTAAAGAAGGATTTGGTTTTGCGAATGCTACAAATAGACTAACTACCAATCTAATAAGCTATAAATTTATAGAAAAAAACGCACCAAATATGCCGTTTTCTTTGCAAGTAAGACTTGGTAATTTGTTTGAATACGACCATACATTTTATGAAGCACCATTTTCTTTGGCGGTGGATATTACTGCTTGGAAGATTAAGGAAATTTTAAATAACTATCCATCAAATATGGTAGGTGGAATAGGGGGTGCAAGAACGAGTGTAGAAAATGCATGGCTTTTTCAAAAATTTATAAGAGAGACTCTCAAATCTGCAAATGTAGATAATTGTGCAAGAGTATGTCACGCTCCAAGTTTGAGTGGATTAAAAATGAGTATTGGAGAGGGGGCTAGTAGTGCGAGTTTTGATGATATTTTCAAAAGCGAAGTTTTGTTTATTATAGGCTCAAATACCACACAAGCACACCCAATAATAGCCAGTAGAATAATCAAAGCCAAAAAACAAGGCAAAAAAATTATCGTCATTGATGTAAGAGAGACAATGATTATGAAATTTGCAGATATTAAAGTGATTTTGCCTTTTGAAGCAAATTTATTATTTTTAAATAGCATAGCAAAAGAGATAATTTCTAATAACCTGCAAAATCATTCGTTTATATCTGATAGATGTATAAATTTTGATACATACAAAAACGAAGTATTAAATGAAACAAATGATAAAACACTTTTTTTAAAACTAAAAGGATACGAAGAGATAACTAGCCAAATATCTCAAATTGCTAAATTAATCACTCAAAATAAAACTTTATTTATATGGGGATTAGGTATTACTGAGCATCTTGATGGGACAGAAGCGGTAAATGCGATTAGTAATCTTGCTATGATGAGTGGTAATTTAGGAGAGGAGGGAGTAGGTGTAATGCCTTTAAGAGGGCAAAATAATGTCCAAGGTTGTTGCGATGTAGGGTGTTTGCCATATTATTTACCTGATTATCAAATTCCTACTAAAATAGGACTTATGACACCGCAGATGATAGAGGAGATGGCAAATGATAAATTCAAAGCACTTTTTGTAATGGGAGAAGACTTAACTCACATTCATACCAATCAAACTAAAATCCATAAAGCTATTAATAATTTGGAATTATTAGTAACACTAGATTTGTTTATCAACGATGTAGCAAGACATAGCGATATTGTCTTTGGTGTGAAGAGTAGTTATGAAAAATATGGCGTATATGTAAATGCGGAGCGAAGATTGCATCTTGCAATCCCTGCTATTAGCAATGATTTGCCGGATGATTGGCAAGTGATACAAGCGATTGAAAATAAAATACATTCCAATTTCAACTACACTTCAAGCGAAGATATTTTTAATGCACTCACAAAAGAAGTGAGTAGATTTAGGGGTGCTACTTATGATAGATTAAAAGTAAAACCCCTTCAATGGCCTATCGATAGTGACGGAAATGATACACCTTATTTGCATAAAGTTAAATTTTCTACTAGTGATGGACGTGGGCATTTTCATTATAGACCTTATGTTATAAGAGAGCAGATAAAAAACTTACTTGATAATAAATACAAGTTTTATCTAACAACGGGTAGAGATTTGCATCATTACAATAATGCCTCTCAAACACAACAAAGCCAAAAGCTTCTCAAAAAATACAATGACGATATTTTACTGATTAATCCAATGCACGATTTTGGCGATAGCGTGATTTTAAAAAGCAAATACGGACAAACACAACCACTAAAAGTAAAATACACAAACAAAGTCAAACCATACACCCTCTATACTACATTTCATTTTGCTAAAAATCATATCAATTATCTATTTGGTGATGAAGCGGATGAAAAGGTAAAGACAGCTAGATTCAAAAGTATAGAAGTGGAAATAAAGGAGATTAGATGTATGACAAAATAAAGCCGTTTTTATTTAAGCTAGACCCAGAAGTAGCACATAATTTGGCTCAAATAGCACTCTCAAGTGCCAGACGATGCCCTTTGTTTTTTAATTTTATGATAGATAAGTATTTTGTGGATGATAAGATGTTGCATCAGAAAATATTTGGTCTAAGATTTCTCAATCCCATAGGGACTGCCGCGGGATTTGATAAGGATGCTAAGATGATTCATGCTTTGCCCGCTTTGGGATTTGCGTGGGGAGAGCTTGGGGCTGTGACACCCAAACCTCAAGAAGGCAACGCCAAACCGCGTGTATGGCGACATATCTCAGAACAATCACTTCAAAATGCTTTTGGATTTAATAACGAGGGGGTAGATGTAATAGCGAGTAGATTGGATAAGATATATCCTTTTATATTGCCTCTTTGTATGAATATAGGCAAAAACAAAGCTACCCCACCGCAAGATGCAATCGATGATTATAAGATTCTAGTAACCAAACTCAAAAATAGAGTTGACTTTTTTACTGTGAATGTTTCTTCGCCAAATACACCAAATCTAAGAGCATTACTAAATGAAGAGTTTATTTCCACCTTATTTAAAGAGCTCAAAAGCATTACAACCAAACCTATTCTTATCAAACTCAGTCCGGATATGCCGCTTGATTTGGCTGTTAGTGTAGCTAAAAGTGCAGTAGATAACGGTGCTGATGGTGTAATTGCGACAAATACTACTGTGGATTATTCTTTGGTATCAAATCCGCAAAAAGTAGGTGGTCTTAGTGGGCGTGTCTTAAAAGAGAAATCGTTTAAAATGTTCAAAGCCTTAGCGGATGAATTGTTCGCTAAGACGGTGTTGATTAGTGTAGGTGGGATCGATAGTGCCCAAGAAGCATACAAAAGGATTAGAGCTGGTGCTAGTCTTGTGCAGATTTTTACGGCGTTTATTTATCATGGTCCACAGCTTATTAAAGATATCAATCAACAACTCCTCACATTACTAAAACGGGACGGATTTAGTCATATTAGCGAAGCTATTGGGGTGGATGTAGGTAAAAGTATGCATAAGATATCTACTCTACACAAAAAAATTCAAAAACGAAAACACCTAAAAGCCAGATTATACAAAGGTTACAAATGATAGCGATTATTGATTATAATATGGGAAATTTAGCAAGTGTAATAAATGCTTTTGATAAAATCGCAGTTAAGGCAGAGGTAGTTAGCGAACCATCTAAGCTTAGAGATTATGACAAAATTATCCTCCCAGGGGTTGGTGCTTTTGCCGATGCGATGCAACATCTAAATAGCAACGGTATGAAAGAGGCTATTTTGGAATTTGCAAAAAGTGGGAAATATATGTTAGGGATTTGCTTGGGGATGCAGTTGCTTTTTGAGAAATCTCAAGAATTTGGTCATACTCAGGGTTTGTGCTTGATTGAAGGAGAGGTGGATTATTTCCGCACATCACTCAAAGTCCCTCATATGGGTTGGAACAAGATGTTTACCAAAACAAATCCCCTTTTTGAAGGGCTTAAAGACCCTTATTTGTATTTTGTACATTCTCTTCATGCGGTGTGTGATGATCAATATGTGATTGGTTATACGCATTATGATTATCAATTTGTTAGTGCCGTAAATAAGGATAATATTTTCGGTTTTCAACCACACCCAGAAAAAAGCCATGATAGCGGGCTTCAGATTTTGTCTAATTTTGTGAGGCTTTGATGAGGTATTTGATCGTTTTATTTCTTGTGGTATCGATATATGGTGTGAGTATCAAATCTCCATTTAGTGCTTCTTTTAAGCAGATTGTATATAGCACAAAACCTCTGACATATACAGGGGTGGTGTATTTTAAGGATGGATTGATTTTGTGGGATTATCGGTTGCCATTTAATAAGAAAATATGGGTAAATAAAGATAAAATTACCGTATATGACGTGGATTTGCAGCAAGTAAGCTTTACTCACAATAACAACCTACTCACCCTCATCCAAAATGCTAAACCATACAAAAACAACATCTACAAAAACAAATATCACAATCAGGATATATACTTTACTATCAAAAATCACACTGTATACAAAATCGAATATACCAACAATATCGGTGAAAAAATCGTAATTCGTTTTTTTGATATTACTCACAAAGATATTTCCCCCAAAATCTTCATACCAACCTATCCGGATGATGTAGATATCCTCAACTACCAAAATCGTTAAAAATTTCCAAAATAACTATAAAATTCAACAATTTTTTGATAAAATAAAAGCCAAAAAACTATACAAAGGTAATACAATGGAATTAAAATTAGTAACCACACATAACAAGACAAAAACCGTATCAAAAGATGAATTTTTAACCAAAATCAAAAAGGATTCGTTTTTTTATTTCCACAGAGATACATCATACAAAGACTTACAAGATTTAATAGATGAAATTTCCACAAATCACAGCGTGTATTTTAGAGAAGTAAAGTATTCGCTAGAAGAAAACGGATACATGTATGAGATGCATATTATCTAAGGTTTGGATTTGAAAAAACTATATATCGAAACATTTGGATGTCAGATGAATGTCAAAGATAGTGAGCATATTATTGCGGAATTATCGGATGAATATGAAATAACATCTGACAAATCTCAAGCTGATTTGATGATTATTAATACATGTTCAGTAAGAGAAAAGCCAGTAAATAAGCTATTTAGCGAAATAGGCGTGCTTAAAAAGTATAAAAAACCATCTGCCAAGCTAGGTATATGCGGATGTAGTGCGTCTTATTTGGGGCAAGAGCTTATGAAAAATAGTGCGGTAGATTTCGTTGTGGGGGCGAGAAATGTAAGTAGGATTAAAGAGGCTATTTTGACAAATGGAGTCTTTACGGATATTGATTATGATGATACTACATACATCTTCAAGCAATACCGCCAAAACAAATTTAAAGATTTTGTGAATATCATGATAGGGTGTGATAAAGAGTGCACTTATTGTATCGTGCCCAAAACACGCGGTAAAGAGCTCTCAATCCCACTAGATATCATTATCAAGACTATTAGCGATCTAGTGGATGATGGGGTAAAGGAAGTGACTTTATTAGGACAAAACGTAAACAATTACGGTCGGAGATTTTCTATCTCTCATCCAAAAGTTAACTTTACTAAATTGCTCCAAGAGGTGAGTAAAATAGATAATTTAGAGCGTATTAGATTTACTTCACCCCACCCTTTGCATGCCGATGATGAATTTCTTGAGGAGTTTGCAAATAATCCTAAAATATGCAAATATATTCATTTCCCACTCCAAAGCGGTAGTAACAAAATCCTCAAGCTAATGAAAAGAGGTTATACCAAGGAGTGGTTTTTAGATAGGGTTGCGAAATTGCGACAAATTAAGGATGTTACTATCTCAACCGATGTAATTGTAGGATTTCCGTATGAAGAAGAGGAAGATTTTGCCGATACTTTAGATGTAGTCCAAAAAGCGGGATTTGAACAAATGTTTAGCTTTGTGTATTCACCAAGACCGCTTACCAAAGCACAAGAGTATCCGTTGGTCGACAAACAAGTAGCCAAAAATAGACTATATCGTTTGCAAGAATTACAAAAAGAGATAATGCTTAGCAAGACTCAAGACCAAATTGGCAAACGTCATAAAGTGTTGTTTGAGAGATATCACCAACGCAAGCTTTTTGGTAAGAGTGATAATTTTTATAGCGTAGAGGTGCAGAGTGATGTGGATTTGAGCGGTCAGATCGCGGATGTTATGATTGTTGATGCTAGACATAGCACGCTTATTGGAAAGATATGAAAAAAATAATATTTATACTAATTGCAGTATTAAGCGTGTTTTTGTATTATTTTCTAAATGATAGTTATCGCTATTCGCTAATGGCACGGGCTTATTATGAGTTTGGTAACTTTGATAAAGCTTATGAATTTGCCAAAGAGGCGTATGATATGAACAAATACAATAGAATGGCATTTACTATTCTAACCCAGTCAAAAATTGCCAAAGAATGGCAAAATTTTATAGACCAAAGCAATAAATATTTTAAACAAATAGATGAGATTTCAAACAAAGAGATGATTACAAAAGCCGACAAAGTGAGGATTAAGATGATGTTAGAGATTATCCTAGGTGAGTATAAACATCTAACGCATTCTATGTTAATTAGTCAAAGCCTAAAACAACAAGCACATAAGAATTATATAAAAGCAAAAGAGTTATACAATGGAATTTTTAAAAACACAGTTAGATAATTATCTAAAATATATCCAAAATACCAAAAGCCAAAGAACTTACAAGACGTATTTGAGCGTTCTTAAAGAAGCGATTGACTATATGGAAATAGATGATAATCATATTAATATCACACCCTACAGACTTAAAATCGCCAATCAACAAAGAAAAACAATCGCCAAGAAAATTTCCATCCTAAGAAGCTTTTTTAAATATCTTCAAGACAATGGACATTCATTTAAAATCAGTGGTGATGAGCAAATATCGGTGCCTAAGACATTGCCAAAGCCGGTATTACTCTCACATATCATAGAAGCACTAAAAGTAGCAAACTTATATGAATATACGGTAATTGCGACTATTTTTGGGCTAGGACTTAGGATTAGTGAAGCACGAGAATTAAAAAAGGCAAATATCAAGCAAGATTGGGTAGAGGTAGTAGGTAAAGGTAATAAAACACGCCACATCCCTTTGCCACAACCACTCCAAGAGACAATCTCTAAATTTATCCAGATGTATCATCCTCAAGTATATCTATTTGAGAAAGATTCCAAACAACTCACCGATATGCAATTAAGATATATCATCCAAAAACCGTTTCAAAAAATCGGCATCAAAGTCACTCCCCATCAATTGCGTCATTCCTTTGCTACAGAGCTTATCAACAATGGTGCAAGGATTAATGATGTAAGTGAATTATTAGGACATGAGCACCTCTCAACAACGCAGATTTATACCAAACTAAACAACAATACCAAACTAAACAATTACATGAAAGCACATCCGCTATGCACAAAATAATGAAATTATTTATGAAGGAAATTTTTGTAGCGTTTTACAAGGATGAGAATACTTTCCACACCCAAAAATTAGTCATCAAAAACGATAAAATTATCCACAAAGAGGAATTTGAATTTACCCAAGAAGAGTTGATGAATTTTATTAATGATTGTTTTATGGAGTCTACTCAAACATACGTTTCGACTTTTATAGATACCTTCAATCAAGGATGTGTAGATAGTTGCAGCAAAACCAGATACAAAGAGTTGGGTATCAATATAGATAACCTCAAAATCCTTTGCTTAGAAGATAAGTATTCGATTTTTGTGGGATTGTATGAGTTAAACTTGTTTCAAAAAGAGGTAGAACGATTTAGGGTGGATTATATTTTTTCTGTGTTTTTGCTGCTTGATATACACAAAACCAAACAGCCAAATAGTATTTATGTATTGTTTACCTCTACTTTTGTGGCTGCGGTTATTTATACAGACGGTATTCGACCGACATATAGCAATATATATCAATTCAGCACCGTAAGTGATGATGATGAGTATATGGAGGATGAAGATTTCGATAGCGATATGAGTGATATTGAGTTTGATGAGGTGGATATACTTGATGATATCGGTGATATCGGTGATATTGAAGAAGTAGATACTCAAGATTTAGATAGTGATATAGATGAACAAGCAGAGGCGAATTTGGAGAAGTTGGATAATTTGGATAATATTGAAGAACTTGATGATGACCAGATTGCAAATTTGCAACCAGAAGATGATGATATTGATGATATTGCAAATGTTAAAGCGGAAATTGAAGCATTGGATTTTATTAAAAATTGTATTAAAGAATATTATGATGATTATGCGGATGATTTCTTGCAGGAGTGTAACTTTTTTTACACTACCAAAATATCAAAAAATTTTATCAAGGATATCGAATCAGAGACAGCATTAGATATAAAAGCGGATGATTTAGATATCTTAGATACTATCAATCAACTAGCTATGAAGGAACATAATGTATAGTTTTACCAAAGCACGCCCTAAGCCGTTGTTTGCCGAAGATACTAAATTGTGGTTGATTTTTATTGCTTCGACGGCTTTTTTGATGATATTTTTTTCATTGTTCTTGTGGGCAAAAGCTTTGTTGTATGAACATGATATTACACAATTCAATATAGAAATCGCTTCTAACAAGAAGCAAATCCACGAGTTTGTAAAAAAAATAGAATTTATCAAAATCAAAAAAACACTAGCCACACAAGTAAGTGTAAATAATGACTTGCTAAAAGACGGTGTGAAGAATTTGCTTGATTTAATACCAGATCCTATTACATTAACCAATATCAAAATTACCAAAACATCTCTTTATATATACGGTATTACCCCTTCTAAAGAGATTTATAATGTATTATTACTTCCACCGCTAAAATCGATCTTTACTCATACTATTACACACTTTTATCAGATGCCAAATGGATGGTATCGATTTGAATCGATAAATTTACTAAAAGAGGAACAATGAAACTACCAAGCATAAATTTACCAAAATTACCAAAAATTGAGATGTTTGGGATTGATATTATCAAAAATATGTTGTTTTTTGTGCTATTTGTAATCGTGTTTTTGGTATTGTTGGCGTTGTTTGTTGCACCGAGTATCAAAAAATTCAAGTCGGTAAAAGATGAGTATTATCAGACCAAAATGACTCTAGATACCACACAAAGACAACTTGATGCTAAAACCAAAGAATATCAAAAGTTATTTATCCAAAACAAGAGGATAATTTATGCATTAAAAAGAGATTTTGATGTGGATAATTTCAAATATTTTGCCAAAAGATATATGAATGTGCTTAACATCCAAGAAAAAAACACCACTACTTATAAAAAACGCTTCATCAAAACCACATACATCGTCACAGCCAAGCTTAAGACGCCTACTAATTTTTATAAATTTGTCTCTGGGGCTAACAACTATAAATGTCTGATTGAAGTATACTTCCCAATCATATTCAAAGCCGCTAACGGAGAGATTACTCTGCTTTATAAACTAGAACATTTCAAGCAAAAACCAACTAAATAATTCAATTTTCTGAGTAGTTTTGTAACACTTAAAGATTTGTAAGCGATTTGTGATCTTAAGTTGTTGACTTGATAAGGATATGTGTGATAAAATACCACTTCATTTTTTAATGAAAGGGGAAATCATGAAAAACTTATCAATCTCAACCAAGTTCTTTGTAGTGGTATTAGGCAGTATTTTGATTATGAGTTTAATATCATTACTAATCACAATCGATAGTATCAACTCTGTAACCAAAGACGAGATACAACAATTCACCAAAACCATCATAGCTCAAAAGAAAAAAGAGCTACTCTACAGAAGTGACATCGTATACAAAGTGATCCAAGCTCACTATGAAAAAACGCTTCCAGCACAGATGGAGAAGGATGCAAGAGCGTATCTGACGCAAAGAATGGATATTTTGTTTAATATCCTAAATACTTATTACCAAGAAAACAAAAATGACCCAGATATCAAAAACAAGCTCAAAAAACTAGTGCGTGCTGCAAGATATGGAAAGAGTGGTTATTTTTGGATTCAAAATTTCAAATATCAAATTATAATGCACCCTATCAAACCTCAGTTTGATGGTAAAGTATTTATCAATACACCAAAAGTGCCTTTTGTAGAACTCGCAGTAGATGCTCTAAGACACTGTCAATGTGATAAGACGTTTATCAAATACAAATTCTACAACCCTGCAACCAAAAAATATGAATTTAAAGTATCGCTTGTTAGGGTATTTAAACCATTTAACTGGATTATAGGGACTGGTAGATATATCAGTGATGTAACACCGATGATTCAAAAAGATGTCTTAGAGAGTATTAAAAATATTAGATTTGGTAAAAATGGTTATTTCTGGGTAAACGATATGCATTATAAGATGTTAATGCATCCTATCAAACCTCAGTTTGATGGTAAAGTATTTATCAATACACCAAAAGTGCCTTTTGTAGAACTAGGGGTAAATGCTCTTAAGAAAACTAACAAAAATTATGCGTTTATTAGATACAAATTCTACAACCCTGCAACCAAAAAATACGAGGAGAAATTGTCTGTAGTAAGATTATTTAAACCATGGGGTTGGGTAATTGGAACAGGAACCTACCTAAGAGACGTAGATGCAACTATCGCTCAAGTAAAAGCTAGAAGCTTCAAGCAAATTGAAAAATCTGTAGTAGAAATTGCGATAGTAAACGTGCTTGCGGCTATTTTTATTTTGTTTGCGACATATTTGGTAAGTAAGAAATATATCATCACTCCTATTAAGAAATTAGAAGATGAGCTTACAACCAATGAAGAAGACCTAACCAAACAAATAGAGATAGATAGTAATGATGAGATAGGAAATATCGCTAAGAGTGTGAATTATTTTATTGCCAAAATTAGAGATACGTTTAATCAAATCAAAGATATCAGTAGTGAAAATGCTTCTACAGCCACTCAAGTAGCACAAACGGCAAATATAGTAGGCCAAAATGTAGAGCATGAAGCTAATAAAATCAAAGAACTAACTAGCAATATTGAAAATGTATCATCAAATATGAATACATCAAGACAACATGCTCTTCAAACACAAGAAAACTTACTAACAACCCAAAACAGACTCAAAGAAGCAAATGCGGAAATTACACATATTACAGATAGAATTACGGAAATATCAAACAAAGAAAACACACTAGCACAAAGCATTCAATCTTTGAGTGAATCGACAGAAGATGTGAAAAATGTGTTAAATATCATCAAAGAGATTGCCGAACAAACAAATCTATTAGCACTTAATGCAGCAATTGAAGCGGCAAGAGCAGGGGAACATGGTAGAGGATTTGCGGTAGTTGCGGATGAAGTTAGAAAACTAGCTGAGAGAACTCAAAAAAGTTTGAGTGAAATTGACGCGACTATTGGTATGATGGTAGGTGCTGTCTCAACCGCAAGTGAAGAGATGATGAATAATGCTAACGATATTATCAATCTAGCACGTGAGACAGAAAATACTAAGTCTGACATTGATGGAAGTATGGATGATATGATACATGCTACAGATAAAGTAAAACAATTAGTAGATGATTTTGAGAAATATACAAATGTTATCAAAAATATCTCAGATGAATTTACATCTTTGCTTGAAGTATCATCTTCAAATACTAGAAGTGTAGAGGAGATTAGTAACGCTATTGAACATCTCTCATCTATGACCCATAAACTAGACGATTTACTTCAACATTACAAAAGCTAATAAGCATTTGGATTATTTCCATTTGCCTTATTGGCATATTTATTGCTTATATCCTTAAAAAAGGATAAGCTATGGATGTAACAAGCACAACGCAAGTTACCACAACTACTTCAAGCGATTTTACTTACAATCCGGACTCGGCTCTTACAAGTGATGATTTCTTGAAATTATTTATGACGGAATTACAATACCAAGACCCAACAGCTCCGATGGAGACAAAAGATATGTTAGAACAAACAAGCCAACTAACACAGCTACAAACCAACCAAGACTTAAAAGATGCTCTTAGTAGCTTGACTAACCAATTATCATCATCGACTGAATTTAGTGCGGTTAGTATGATTGGCAAAATGGTAGATACCGGTAATAACGGATTTGCTGTAAATGATGCGGATAATTTAAGTAGTGATATTCCGTTTGATTTGTATTTTGGGGATGATTTTACTAGTGCAACCGTAAAAATCACAGATAGAAATGGGGATGTGATAAGAAGTATCGATCTTAGTGATGGAGGTTCTAAAGGGATCACGAGCTTTTCGTGGGATGGAAAGGATGATGATGGTAATCCAGTTGCTGATGGGGAATATTATGTAAAGGCGGATTATACTACCACAGATGGTGAGCAAAAAACTACCATGTTAGGGGTATATCCGGTAGAGTCAGTAAGATTTGATAACGGTAAAGCTCAAGTGAAAGTTGATAACAAATATATGGCATTGGATGACATAAAAGAGGTGTACTAACATGAATACTTCATTTTATAACGGTGTATCGGGGATGAAAACAGCCCAAGTTGGGATTGATGTATGGGGTGATAATATCGCAAATATAGATACGATTGGATTTAAACAAAGGGATGTGGATTTTAGTACGTTATTTAGCACATCACTCACCACTGCTCTTAACTCCCCAGCAACAAGTGATGTAGGCTTAGCCGATACTACTCCTACTACCGTTATGAATTTATCGCAAGGTTCACTAAAAAATACTGACTATGTATTTGACTTGGCGTTAGAAGGGCAAGGATGGTTTAAGGTCGTAAATGCTTCTAATATGGAGGTATTTACAAGACAAGGTTCATTCTCACGCGATACAGATGGGACACTAGTAGCCCAAAGTGGTGCCAAATTGCAAGTAGTAAGTGCTGGAAATATTAGCCAAACACCGGATGGATGGACATTTGATCCTACTATTAAAACCGATGATTTATTCAAAACCAATCAACCATCGGATATTCAATTGCCAAATGATATCACATTTCCAGCCCAGCCAACCAAAAACATTATCATTGGTGGAAATTTACCCAATTCAGACGTAGCACCGGATCCAAAGCCGGCTGATCTGGATAGTGAATTTGGTGTATTATATGATAAACATGCTCAAAATCTCAAAATTATCAATGGTGATAATTTGGTATATGGATTTGGTGATAATATGAGCTATAGTAAAAATCTAGTAACATATAATCTTTGTGTAACACCAGATCCAAAAGACAATCAAGATATGAATATTGATTTTTTTGTAAACGATACAGAAATTAAACTTACCGTGCCAGATGGTTCATCTAGCCAAGAGGTAGCCCAACAAATAGCACAAGAGCTTGATAAAAATGACATTAACTATACAATTGATGGAAATGATCTCCAAATCAAAGCCAAAGATAGCCTTACTATAAAAGCAGCCGGAGGTGACCTAATCAAACAAAGTAGCACATTACGAACTATTACGTATGATAATACGGTTATGCAAACAACTCCGGATTCTGATACATTTAGAACCATACAGGATTTTGTGGATAAATTGCAATCGATGGCTGATTTGGTATATCAAGATGGGAGCGTAACTGTAGGATTGGATGATACAGGAAAGCTTTATATCCAAAACAACACCGATAGCACTATTAGAAGCTCTATGTATTCTACATCCAATTCCAATCCAAATTTCATCGAAAATCTGGGGTTTTTAGCTACTACAGTAGATGCACACTCACACTCAAGTAGTATGGAATTTAACAAAAACTACCAAGGTTTTACAGGACAGATTGTGGATGCTGAGGGAAATTTGGATGATTTGAAATTCGATTTTGTAAAGACTAGATTGGATGAATATCATAACGTATGGAATGTGAATATAAGTGAAATTTCCCCAGATGGAGAGGTAATCTCAACTGTAAATCAAGATTTGATTTTTGATAATCAAGGTGTGTTAATTGAGCCTCGCACTCTTACGATAGATAACAACGGTGCTGATACGACTATCGATCTGTATTCTACATTGGGAGGATTGACAGCCGTTGATAAACCAAATAGTGGATTTCAATATACCCAAGATGGACTAGCATCAGGACACCTCACTGGGTATGATGTGAATGATTTTGGACAAATTGTTGCTAATTTTTCCAATTCACAAAGCGGGATTGTAGGGCAAATCCCTATTTACCATTTCCAAAACGAACAAGGGCTGGATAATCTCGGAGATGCACAATACACCCCTACGTCAAATTCCGGAAGTCCGATAACATATTCTGATGAAAAGGGTGGGTATATCCCTGGGGCTACTATTAAAAACTATACTTTAGAAGTCTCAAACGTAAATATGGGGACTGCTATGACGCAATTGATTATTATCCAAAAAGCATACGATGCAAATTCCAAATCGGTAACCACATCGGATGAATTAGTCAAAAGAGCCATTGATATGAAAAGATAAAAAAGTAGATAAATTATGATATAATTGTCAAACTTATTTAAGGAGTGTGTATGCTGAATTCTTTGTTTTTTCGTATGCGGATTGTGCATTGGGCATTAGAGAGTTTATTGGTAATTAATGCTATTTTCTTCACTAACAACATGATCGGGAGTGTTGTGCAAATTGTGCTTGCAATTGTGGTATTGATTCATGACTGGGATGAAAAGGTTCATGGAGTGGATGTGACTAAAAAACTACTCCAACATCTAAAAACCATGAGACTACACGAAGAGGTAGTAATCAACCTTAAACATTCACAAGAATACGAAGAGTTATTATATCAAATTAACAAGTTTATCAACCAAGTCTCAAATGCCCTTAGTATAGATGAGTTTATCAAAGAAATAATGGGCGTAATCGAAGCAAATGAAAGATTTGCAAAAGAGATGGCAAATAAAATTCAGTATAACAAACAATTAAGCCACGAAGCGATGCAACACTTAGAAGTCGCTGAAGAGGAGAGTGTAAAAAATATCTATTTTTCGGAGAAACTAAAGACTCAAATATCGCAAAATGCTTCTTTTATCGAGGAAGTAAAAGAACATTTTGAGAAGCTAAATGATACGATAAATGCACAATTTCAATCTAACAATGAAGTAGAAGAAAATCTAAAAGCACTTCTTCAAACCACCGATAAGATGAAAAATATTTTGGAAATTATTTTAGATATCGCTAACCAAACCAATCTTTTGGCACTAAATGCATCTATTGAAGCGGCAAGAGCAGGGGAGTATGGTAGAGAGTTTGCGGTAGTTGCAGATGAGGTTAGGAAGCTAGCCGAACAAACACAACAGAGTGTAGAAGAGGTAAATGATACGATTACTACAATTGTAGAATCGGTTGCTAATGTAAATGACAAAGTAATTGCAAATACCGATAAAATGAAAAGCTTGGTGGAAATTAGTAATAATTCTTTTGAGGGGATGGATAAAACTTATCAATCAATGAAACATATCAACGATCTCATCGCGGATGATATCAAAAACTCTGAGATAATTGAAAAAGAGATTGCCACCACCGAAAACACTATCAAAGAGTTAGATGCAAATCTAGATGGTGATGTTGAGACTATCTTAAACAATCAAGAATTAGCAAAAATGATAGCTCAAAAAATCAACATTTTACATAACAATTTAAAAAGCGTATAAGGAGAGAAGGATGAAATTTGTATCAATTATTATGGGTAGTAAAAGTGATTATGAGATAATGAAGGAGTGTGCGAAAGTGCTGGATAATTTCTCTATTTCATATGAATTAGTGATTTCTTCGGCACACAGATCACCACAAAGAACACAAAAATACGTAAAACAAGCTCAAGAAAAGGGTGCACAAGTGTTTATCGCAGCAGCTGGTATGGCAGCTCACTTAGCAGGAGTGATTGCAGCTCATACTACAAAACCGGTAATTGGTGTGCCTATGAAGGGTGGAGCGTTAGATGGTATGGATGCGTTATTATCCACAGTGCAAATGCCAGCTGGTATGCCGGTAGCTACGCTAGCTTTGGGTAAAGCAGGGGCGATTAACGCTGCTTATCTTGCTATGCAAATATTAGCTTTAAATGATGCTGAATTGGCAACAAAACTATATGAAGATAGGATAGAAAAAGCCAAAAAAGTGGAAATGGATTCGAGTGAAATAGAGGTGATTTTATAATGCAAACATGGCTTAGTATAGAGGAATTTGCAAAATTAGTCGGCAAATCACAAAAAGAGATTAAGATTCTTTGCAAAAAGGGCAAGCTAAGTTACAAAAAAGATAAGAGTGGTTTGTTAATAGAAGCTAACAAAGCAGCCCAAGCTCTCATCCCAATCTCAAATGCCGAAGTATTAGATGAAGTAAAAGGTAATACTATCTTAGAAAAAACCATCTCCACTATTATCAATCTTCACTCTAAAGTCCTAGAAGCCAAAGATGAGACGATAGAGTCTCTAAAAAGAGAGAATGAATTTCTCAAATCAAGTGTAATTTCTATGCAAGAAGTGTATGAAGAAGATAGAAAAACGATAGAAACATTGCAAAATCAAGTAAAATTATTCCAAGAAGAACTGGAATTTTGTAGAAAGAAATACAAGCTTATGTGGGGGAAAGTTATCAAAAATGCGGATAATTCTGATGAGGATTAATGCTTATATCCGCTTTTTTGGTAATTGTGTATGATTGCATTCGTAATAGCTTCTAAAGCTTTTGTGATTGTGAGTTTGCTATATAATTTATAGTTTGGCTGAATGTGATATTCTTTGATTAGATAAAGTTCCGTTTTGAGGGCGTTGATGATAGTTTGATAGAAGTTTTTGAGATTTGCTTTGTGATGATGTAGGTTTGCTTGGAGTTTACGTAAGTGTTGGATGATAATTAGATGTGATATGTTTTGATCAATTTTGCGTTTTTCATCTGTGGTAAGCAACAATTCTTCTATTTGTTGTTTAGATGCAAGCATTTTAAAATACTCTTGAATTTTGCTTTTTTGATATTTTTGAAGTAGATTATATGTAGTGTATTTACAACCAATCTCAACCATATATAATTTTTTGCGAAAATCGGACGGTATGGCGTTGATTGTATGAATAAGAGTATTATTGAGTACTAGCAATTTAGCCCTATTAACATACATATCGTTAGCGTATAGATTAATAAGCAAGATTAAAATCATAAAATATCTCATTTCAACTCCTTTTTTGCTAGATATTATATCATATTTTGATATAATTTCCGCACCACGATTAAAGGAGCGGTATGAGGGAATTTTTCTTGTATGGATTTTATAGCGGATTATTGCCAAAAGCACCAGGGACTTGGGGTAGTATAGTAGGAGGAGTGCTTGGTTATGTGTTTTTGTCGTATCTGCCTCAATCTACTCTGTTTTTATTTACTATTTTGATATCAATTATTGCAATTAAAGAAATTAACAAATATGAAGCCCAAACCGGTATTCATGATGATAAGCGTATTGTTATTGACGAAATTGCTGGTATGTTTGTAGCTATTAGCTTAGCTGGAGGTAGTGTTTTAGCAGTGGTATTTAGTTTTATCTATTTTCGTATACTTGATATCACCAAACCTTCGGTAATTGGTAGATTAGATAAGGTAGAAGGTGGTATTGGCGTAATGGGGGATGATCTGGTAGCTGGCGTGTTTGCGGGGATTTTGGCTGCGGCAAGTTGTGCTGTATATAAGGCGATAGGATGATATGGCTTATTTTTATCCCTTTGTGGTTGATAAGTGGTGTTATAGAAAACAACATAACCCAAGCATATCACCAAATCTACCCCTCAATTATTATCAAACATATCAAAATCAGTAATTACCGCAACCAAAAAATCCATTCCATTGATACATCCATGATCAATCCCAAACGAAATGCCGGAACTATCAAAGTCAATGATTTTTATGTATTTTATAAATTGGATGCTACTATCAAAGTGCTCAAATCTATCACCTACCTCAATAAAGGTGATAAACTCTCAAGAGCAAATACCGCACTCCAAAGAATCCCATTTACCAATCTATACACTTACCCAGTAACTACTTACACTGATAAAGTCATCAAAATGTATTTACCGGCAAATAGAGTGATTTACCAATATATGCTAGCTAATAGATCGCTTGTCAAGCGAGGAGATATTATAGAAGTGATTTCTAAAAGCGGTGCTATTGAAGTATCTTTTAGAGCTGTAGCCCTCTCTAATGGTAAAGCGGGGGATAAGATCAAAGTCAAAAAAGATAAACAAGTCTTAGAAGTAACATTGGATAATGACGGAAATGGAAGATTATGAAGGTATTAATAGCTATTAGTGGAGCAAGTGGATTTTCTTTGGGGTATAAGGCGTTTGAATTATTGGAGTGTGAAAAATATCTTATTACCACACAAAATGCCAAGACAGTTGCTAGATTAGAGGAGAATATATATTTTGATGAAGAGATATACCAACCTCCAGCAAGCGGTAGTTTTGGTGTGGATGTGATGATGGTTTTGCCGTGTAGTATGAATACTCTTGCCAAGATTGCAAATGGCATAGAAGATAATCTTACCACACGAGCTGCTGCAGTTGCTATTAAAGAGCGTAAAACCCTCTTGTTAGCACCGCGTGAGATGCCATTTAGTGCTATTCATCTACAAAACATGCTCAAACTTAGCCAACTAGGAGTGATTATAGCTCCGGCTGTCATGGGGTATTATTCCAACCAAAAGACCTTAGAAGATATGGAGAGATTTGTTATTGGAAAGTGGTTTGATTTAGTTGGGATTGAGAATAATTTATACAAACGATGGGATAAAACACTATAAATTTCCAAAAAGATGGATTTTTGGTAGAGTTTTATGATATAATGGATATCACAATTTTGAAAATATCCACGATAAGGAGATAATATGCTAAACAAACTCACTAAATTTGCATTAGTTTCATTAGCAAGTAGTATGCTTTTAGCATCAAGCCTACAAGCAAAGACAATTAGATGGAAATTGGCTATGACATGGCCTTCTACACTTACTCCACTTGCAAGTCCTCCTATCAAACTTGCAAAAAT
>JAADDX010000022.1 GCA_013153685.1 Campylobacterota bacterium
TAGTCTTACCACTACTCTCTGGTCCATAAATCTCTACTATTCTTCCTTTTGGCACACCACCAATCCCAAGTGCCAAATCAAGCCCAAAACTTCCTGTTGGAATAGCTTCGATTGGTTCTATTTCTTTATCACCAAGTCTTTGAAGCGTTCCTTTTCCAAATTGTTTATCAAGTTGTTTTAAGGCTAATTCCAATGCTTTTTGCTTTTGTGCATCCATATTCTACCTTTTTTTGGTAAAATTATACCAAAAAAATGGATAATTTATGAAACTTACCAATTTTCAAGTAGCAGTTTTTACAATCATCGCAATCACCGGTGCTTTTATGGCCGTTATGGATACTACTATTGTAGATATTGTAGTGCCTAAACTTACTGGTGTGTTATCTACTGATATGTATGGAGTACAGTGGATAATTACTGCTTATATGTTGAGTGCGGCAGTAAGTTTGCTGATATCCCCTTTTTTGATACATAATTTTGGCAAACATAAAATATTTCTCTTTGGGCTATCCGTATTTACATTGGCTTCTTTTATGTGCGGTATTAGCAATTCGTTGGAATTTATCGTCTTTAGTAGAGTATTACAAGGTTTTGCAGAAGCACTTGTAATGGTAAGTGCTCATATTATGATATTTTCATATTTCCCGCCGCATAAAAAAGGGATTGCTATGGGTATTTTTGCCCTTGGGGTGGCGTTTGCTCCGGCTATTGGACCTACTTTGGGAGGATATTTGGTGGAATATTTTAGTTGGAGGATGGTGTTTTTTATCAATGTTCCAATAGGGGTGATAACTGTAATAGCCGGTATGCTTTTGCTTAGTGAAGATGAGATACGACCGGTAGGATTGAATGTGTATTCTTTGACATTTCTCTCTATTTCGACATTAGCTTTGTTGATTTTATTATCCAAAGGGCAGCAATATGGATGGTTTGGAAGTGATTATATTTTGTTTTTGGCGTTTGTGAGTGTTGTGAGTTTTTTGATTTTTGTGTATATAGAGATGATAAGCAAACAACGACTCGTGAATTATTCACTATTTAAACACAAAGACTTTACATTGGGTATCTTGATATATCTTGTAATATTGGGTTTTAGTATGTATCAATACTTCTATCTTTTGCCTGTCTTTTATGAACATATCAAAGGACTCGGTAGTTTGCGAGCTGGTATTGGGATATTTGGATTTGGGGTGTTTATTGGGATATTTTCTATTATTTCCGGTATTATCAGCGACAAATATTCGCCAAAAATAGTGATATTAGTAGGGGTGATTATATATTTGATTGATACGATGTTTTTTATCCCGCATATCAACTACTACACCCCTTTTATCAAAGCGGTAATATACACTATCCCTTTTGGTATTGCTATGGGGATGTTTTTTGCTCCTGTGACAGTGCTAGTGATGAATGCTGCTAATAATCAAAACGAACAAGCCACGATGATTATGGATTATGCACGTTTTGTAGGAGGGAGTTTTGGTACTGCTATTGCTACTAATAACTTGGAATTTTATAAAAATGATATGTTTTTAAAAATGAACGAAAACCAAACATACTGGTATGTAGAAGATTTTATTAGGCATTTGCCATTTCCACAAGATATATCCAAGATAATCTTTGGTAAATATGAGATGTTGATGGCGGCTAATTATGGATTTTACAATGTCTTTTTGGCTGCTGGTTTGTGGGGAGTTTTGGGAAGTGTGTTTGTGTTTTTGTTGTTTGTGAAGAATAGGAGATTTGCTTATTCTTGAAATTTTAGCTAAAATTTGTTAATATTTTCTAAAGACAAAAGGATAATTTATGAAAAAAGAACCGATGACTAATTATGGATTTGAGAAAATAAGTAAAGAACTAAAATATATCAAAGAAGAAGCCTTACCGCAAAATGCTAAGGAAATAGATGAAGCAAGACAGCTTGGTGACCTCAAAGAAAATGCCGAATATCATGCAGCTAGAGAGAAACAACAACACCTCATGAGAAGACAAGCTGAGCTTAGCGATATTCTCAGTAAAGCAGTCGTAATTGATCCAAGCACGCTCAATCACAATAAAGTAAGCTTTGGTAGTAGTGTTGTATTAGTGGATGTGGATACCGATGAGGAAGTAAGCTATACGATAGTTGGATTGCCAGAGGCGGATATAGAAAGAGGATTAATCTCATACAATTCCCCACTTGCTCAAGCAATCTTGGGTAAAGAAGAGGGAGATGAGGTAGAAGTATCTTTGCCAGGTGGAAAGAAAGTTTATGAGATAGAAAAAGTTGAATATAAGGAGATCGAATTTGGAAATTAAAGTAAAGAAATTATCACCACTAGCCCAAATACCCTCATACCAATCAAGCCAAGCTGCAGGATTTGATTTGCATGCGATTAGTGATGTTGTTATTAAACCGTCTCAAAGAGTGTTGATTGGAACGGGACTTGCTTTGGAATTGCCAGAGGGTTATGAGCTGCAAATTAGACCGCGTAGTGGTCTTGCTTATAAGCATGGCATAACCGTATTAAATTCTCCTGGGACTGTTGATAGTGATTATAGGGGTGAAATTAAGGTATTACTGATTAATCACTCAGATGAGGATTTTTGTATCAAAACCGGTGATAGAATCGCCCAAGCTGTTATCCAAGAAGTGATACAAGCAACGTTTACGCTAACAACACAGCTTAGCGATACTACGCGTGGTAGTGGTGGTTTTGGGAGTACTGGAAAATAAAGGATTAGAATGAATGATGTATATAAACAAAATTTAGCGGCTGTTAAGGCAGTAGATGAGAGATTGTTTCAACGATTGCAACATATGATAGATTATTCTACGTATGAAGTATATCAAGGTAATGATGTAGCCAACATTAACTACATCAATAAACAACTCTTCAAGCCAGTATATGACCATCCGGTAGAAGATACTCTAAAGAAAGTAACAGAATTTGATTCGTATAAAAACTATCCTTTCTTGGTGTTTTTTGGGTTAGGAAATGGAATTTTTTATAAAATGTTGCTTGCGAATAAGAAATTGACTAGATTATTTGTGTATGAGCCGGATTTGGAAATTTTATATCTAACTTTGCATTTTATTGATTTCTCTCAAGAGATTAGGGATGGAAGAGTGAGATTGGTTTATACTCGTGATTATGATTATCCAAGAGCGGTATCGTTGCTGGAGGATTGGGAGATTCGGTTTTTCCTTAAGACATATGAGATGCATATCCTCACTCCTTATTATGCTGATGTGTTTGCTGAGGAAGCGATGAGGGTTAATCAACTCAATGTCGAAGCGATTAAACATCTAGTATTTACACACGGAAATGATGCTACGGATAGTTTGATTGGTATTAAGCATAGTTTACACAACATGCCTCAGATGGTGACTCACTATAAATATGCGGATTTAAAACGTATGAAAAATAGCGATGTAGCTATCATCGTATCTACTGGCCCAAGTCTTACTAAGCAGCTCCCTTATCTAAAAGAGATTGCAGATTACGCTACGCTTATTAGTGTGGATGCGAGTTTGCCTATTTTAGAAAAAGCTGGAATTAAACCGGATATTGTGTGTGTGCTAGAGAGAGTAGAGGCTACGAGTCAGTTTTTTGTCAATACGAGTGATGAATTTATGAGAGATATTTATTTCCTTTGTGCATCGTTGATACACCAAAAAACAGTAGAAGCCATCACCGGTAAAAAAGTCTTTGTAATGAGACCATTTCCATACAATATGTATTTCCAACTTGATGAATTTGGTTATTTGGGAGTTGGTATGAGTGCTGCGAATATGGCGTTTGAATTAGCGGCAGTTATGGGATATGATAATATTATTTTCATTGGACAGGATTTAGCTTACGGTGATGGAGTAAGTCATGCTAAAGGGCATGTGCTTGGTGAGGATGAGGTAAAAGAGACTCCAAATGATTTGTATGTGCCCGCGTATGGAGGTGAAGGGGAAGTAAGAACCAATAAAATCTGGAATACGTTTAGACAAATTTTTGAAAAAGCATTGTTTGACCTAAAAAAGAAAATTACCGTTATTAATGCCACTGAAGGTGGAGCTAGAATCCATGGGATGATTGAGATGCCTTTTAAAGAAGCGATTAGCAAATATATCTCTAAAGATATGCCAAAAGCTATTATTGAGTTATCAAAAATTCCGCAATCAGACGCGAAGAAATATCTAGAACAAGCCTTGGAGAAATTACAAGAAGGGATTGAGTATGGCTATACGTCTAAAAAACGCTTTGAGGACGTATTTTTAGAAGTTGCTCAGGCATGGGATGATTTGGTATTTTTAAATAGAACCAAACAACTAGACAAGATTGATTTTAAACGTCTTAAAGATATTTCCGCTAAAATTGACGATATAAAAGAGATATTCAATGATGAGATGTTTCAACAATTGTTCTTTGATGTTTTGCAGGCGTTTTTAGTAAATTCGGAATTGGAATTAGCTACGGTGATTGTCCAAGACGATACGGATGAGCTCAAAAGAAAAGCGAAATTGATAGATTGGGTTATGAAACATAGAGAGTGGTTGTTTACTATTGCAGGAAGTATGGATGCTCAATTGCATGTAATGCAAGAAGAATTTGAGTATATGCAAGAAGAATACAAAAAACTATAAGGCATTTGATGGAAAATTTACTGTTTTATTTGATTGCGTATTTGGTAGGAGGTATCCCTTTTGGGTATTTGTTGGCCAAAAGATACGGCATAAACGTCAAAGAACACGGTAGTGGAAATATAGGTGCTACTAATGTATTGCGTGTGCTAAAGGAGTTTAAACCGGAGGTAGCAAAAAAGGTAGCTATTTTGACTTTGGTTTTTGATGCTCTAAAGGGTGCTGTGATTATTCTGATTGCCAAATTTATGGGAGTGAGTTTGCAGACACAATACGCAATAGCCGTATTTGCCGTAATAGGACATTGTTTTAGTCCGTTTTTAAAATTTCAAGGCGGTAAAGGAGTAGCGACTACTGCTGGGGCATTGCTTGTGTTATTGCCTATTGAGACATTAATAGGGCTTATTGTGTGGTTTGTGATGGCTAAGACATTAAAAATCTCATCAATTTCATCTTTGGTGGGGATCTTAGCGGGTATAGCAAGTAGTTATATAATCCATCCAAATTTGTTTGATGGTAGTCATGCTCCGTTATTGATTATTGGTTTTATTGTGTTTTATAAGCATATTCCAAATATCGTGCGTCTTATCAAAGGCGAGGAGAAGAGGGTGTGATGTTTAGTATTATTATCAAAGATTTCCAAGTGGATACGATTATTGGGGTGCTTGCTAAAGAGCGTAAAGCACCTCAAAGAGTGATTATAAATGCACAAGTAGATTATGAATATGAGGGCGAATATCTTGATTATGCAGCAGTAAGTGGGACAATTCGGGATATTTTACAAGCACGAAAGTTTGAAATATTAGAAGATGGATTGGAGTATATTTGTAGTTATCTTAAAAATGAATATTTAAACATTACGCAAATCACTCTTGAGATTCTTAAGCCGGAGATTTTAGAAGATATTATAGTAGGTGCTAAGATAACCAAACGATATGAATAGGCTATTTACCTACCAAATAGGGTAAATTTCCTAAAAAAAATTTATTTTTTACAAAGGATATGTTATAATACGACCAAAGAAAAAATTTGGACAGAATTTTTTGAAAAATCAGCATTATTTAAACAAAATCATCGAATCGATGCCCAATGATGATAATCTAGTAGTGGAAATTGGTCCTGGGTTGGGTGATTTAACAGAGAAGTTACTTCAAAAAAATAGCTTAGTAGCTTATGAAATAGATGAAGAATTATGTAAAATTCTAAAAGATAAATTTAATAATTTAGAATTGATTTGTGGGGATGTTTTAGATAGTTGGCGTAGCGGTAGATTACGAGAAGAGAAGTATAATTTAATTGCCAATTTGCCGTATTACGTAGCGACTAATATTATTTTAAAAGCATTAAAAGATGAAAATTGCCAAAATATTTTGGTATTAATCCAAAAAGAAGTAGCGGATAAATTTAACGCAAAAGTTGGAGATAAGGCATATTCTAGTTTGAGTATTATAGCTCAAAGCACGGCAGATGTAAAGGTGTGTTTTGATATTGAGCCAAGTGCGTTTTATCCGGCACCAAAAGTGAATTCATCGGTGATTTTATTTAGCAAGTTTAATCCTAGTTACGATGAAGAATTTGCTAAATTTTTAAAAGTTGCTTTTAGCCAACCGCGTAAAACACTCCTAAAAAATTTATCATCAAAATACAACAAAGAACTTTTGTATAAAGTTTTTGATGCATTAAAAATAGAATCAAACATACGTCCTCATCAAATAAGCAAAGAGTTGTTTTTTGAAGTCTTTTCTAAATTGAAAGGAGATACAAAAAATGGCAACACCTCAAAACAAAGAAAAAACACTTAATCCTAAAAACTTTGTATGGTTTAAAGATCTAAAAAAAGGTTTTATAGAAAACGAAAAAATCCAAAATAATAGACTAAATACGGATATGAAGTTGGATAAAGATAAAAATGGTTGGGTTAGATTTACTCCTTTGGGAGGATTGGATGAAATTGGTGGAAATTGTGCCGTATTCGAGACAGAGAATACTGCTATTATTTTTGATTGCGGTATGAGCTTCCCTACAGAAGATATGCACGGTGTGGATATTTTGGTGCCCGATTTTTCTTATTTAAGAGAAATTAGACACAAAATCAAAGCCCTTATCATTACTCACGGACATGAAGATCATATAGGAGCGGTTCCGTATTTGTTTAAAGAGATGCAAATCCCTATTTACGGGACGGCACTTCCGCTTGCGATGATTGAAAATAAGTTTTTAGAACACAAAATGAAAGAATATACGAGTTATTTTAGAGCCGTAAAAAAGAGAAGACCTATCAAAATAGGGGATTTTTACATTGAATGGATCCATATGACGCATTCTATTATCGATTCGAGTGCTATTGCATTACAAACTCCGGCTGGAACGATTATTCACACTGGGGATTTCAAAATAGATCATTCACCAGTCGATGGATATCCAGCTGATTTGCAAAGATTAGGGTATTATGGAGAAAAAGGCGTATTGGCTTTATTTAGTGATTCTACCAACTCATACAAAAGCGGTTATACCCCAAGTGAGAGTGTAGTTGGACCTACTTTTGATAATTTGTTTAAAGAGAGCAAAGGTAGAGTGATTATGTCAACTTTTTCTTCAAACATCCATAGAGTTTATCAAGCGATTAAGTATGGGATTCAACATAGAAGAAAAGTGTGTATTATCGGACGAAGCATGGAGAAAAATCTCGATGTAGCGATTGATTTGGGATATATTAAGCTACCAAAAGATATTTTTATAGACGCTCATGAAATTGCTAAATATCCGGATAACGAGATACTTATAGTAACTACTGGAAGTCAAGGTGAGAGTATGTCGGCTCTTTATAGAATGGCTATTGATGAGCATAGACATGTAAAACTTAAAGAAGGTGATCAGATCATCCTTAGTGCAAAGGCTATTCCAGGGAATGAGCCGGGGGTTAGTGAGTTGATAAACTATCTTATGAAAAAAGGTGCAAAAGTAGCATATCAAGATTTTAGTGAAATTCACGTATCTGGGCATGCCGCACAAGAAGAGCAAAAACTGATGATTAGATTAACTCAACCTAAATTTTTCCTACCGGTTCATGGTGAATATAATCATCTCATCAAACACAAGCAAACGGCTGAGAGTGTAGGGGTGCATGATAGAAATTGTTTTATTATGCAAGATGGTGAACAATGGGAGATTAGTAGAAATAGAGTTAGGAAGGTAAAAAATGTTAAAGTAGGTAAAGTCTATATAGATAATCAGATTAATAAAGAAATTAGCGATGATATCGTAATTGATAGACAGAAGTTAGCAAATGACGGGATAGTGATTATTATCGCACAAGTAGATAGTAAAAACAAAAAATTAATCGGTAGACCGAAAGTGACTACTTATGGGCTTGTAAGTGATAGAGAAGATCATGCTTTTGCTAAAGAGATGGAAGAAGTGTTATTAAATTATATCAAACATGCAAAACCTTACGTATTTGAGAAAAATAGAGTATTTGAGACCGAATTAAGAGGTGTTGTAAGAAAGCATATCTTTAGGAGTCTAAAAAAATATCCTATGATAGTCCCTACTGTGTTTTTTCAATAACACAGCCTATCTTTTCTCCTAAGACTATTTTTGTTATAATTATAAAAATACAACATAAAGGATTTAGATATGTTAGAGCCGTTACTAATTGAGATAGGGGTAGAGGAATTACCCGCAATCCCTTTTTTAAAAGAATTACCGAATATAGAGAAAAAATGGAATGATATTTTAGAAAAAAACAATCTCGAATGCGATTTTGACTTTTTTTATACTCCAAGAAGACTGACACTTTGGCATAGAGAATTTCCTACCAAACAACCGGACAAAACAGAAGAAATTTGGGGAGCCCCAAAAGAGATAGCACAAAAAAATCCAAAAGCCCTAGAAGGATTTGCTAAAAAAAATAATGTTAGCATTGATGAAGTAGAGTTCAAAAGTAGGGGAGATAAGGAATTTTTATACCTCAAAAAAGAACTAAAAGGACAATTATCAAAAGATTTATTACCTCAAATGATAACTGATTGGCTAAAATCCCTAAATTTCGGTAAAACTATGAGATGGGGAGATAATAAAGAGGAGTTTATTAGGCCTATTAGATGGGTGATTTCTATGATAAGAGATGAATCATTGATTTTTGAAACATTTGGTGTTCAGAGTAATAATTTTACATATGGACATAGAAATTATAAAGACGCTATTGATATTGACTTTGTTGGAAGCTATTTTTGTAAGTTAGATAAACATGGGGTGATTTTATATCAAGATGAAAGAAGAAAAAAAATATTAGATGGAATCAAAAAAATAGAAAATGAAAATAATATCAAAGTAGAAGTTGATAATGATTTGTTAGAAGAGATTGTAACTATTACAGAATATCCTACACCACTTCTTGGTAGTTTTGATGAAAAATTTCTAGAATTGCCAGATGAGGTGATTATCACATCTATGAAAGAACATCAAAGA
>JAADDX010000006.1 GCA_013153685.1 Campylobacterota bacterium
CGCTAAATCCGTCCATATCAGCACCTATCCAGATAGATGTTCCACTTTTTGAATCTGTACTTCCTAACATCTGTTTACCGCTATCTGGAGATGTTTTAGTGTATGCAAATGAAATAAACGCTTTTGTATCATCAAGGAAATCACTGATACTATCACCTATCCCGTCAGCTTTGAATATGATATTACTTCCAAAATAACTACCCAAATCATCAATAGCACCAGTTGCATCATATCCTTGCACATTCCATGCCCAGATATTTTCCCACCATACTGAATACTGATCATCATTATAAGGGATTAACAAAAATCCACCCATATCACTTGTTGGTAAATCACTCTGTGCATACGGAACTTGGCTAAATTTACCAGTACTTGATGAGAATCCTCTACCAAAGCAAAATTTAATATTTGTCCCATAGTCCTCACCAAGGCTACCAAACGCATCTGATTTGAACCATAAACTAAACCCATCAAACTCCAAGTTCACAAGATGTGCTACCGGAGACGTAGGTGCGTCACCTTCTCTAAGATTTGCTGGATATCCTCCTACACTAGGTCTTCTTCCCGCACTAAACATATACTGACTATTATCACCAAAGAAATAGTTAAAAAACGCTTCTTTTACTCTAATTCCGGTATCATCCGGTGTTTCATTTGCTGTCCAGTTTGTATTATCAAACATAGCCGGATTATTCATACCAAACATGTTATAAGCTTCTAATTTCAATGTAGCTTTTAAATCATCACTTACTTTTGCTAGTCCGGTTAGAATCACTCTATTACTCAGGATATTGTTATCATAAGTTTTACCGCTTTTTGTTTTATAATGTAAGAAATCTACACTACTTCTTAAGTCATAATGGAAATTAATATGATCTTCATAGTGAGCTCTTTTTACTTTTTGTAAATCGCTTGCCGTAGCTTCTTGATTGGCTTTAAGTTCTTTTAATTGAGTTTGCAAATCTTTGATTTGTTTTTGTAAATCATCAATCGTAGGTGCCGCAAATAACGAAGCGACAGCCGCTGCACTAACTAACAACTTCTTCATCATATTCTCCTTTTATTAATATTCGAGGGGGGATTAGAAAGAAAAAAGAAGGGGATTTTATGAACATCCCGCTGGGATTTTCCCATTCATAATTCCTATTAAAAAGTCTTTTAAGTCTTTTAACTTACCTTTTTTAACGATTTTTTCAATACCTTTTGCCGCTTTTTCTTGACCTGCTTTTTTAAGTGCTGCAATTAATCCTTTTGCATCGTTTGCCAAAAGTTTTTCAAGTTGTGCTGGTGTTTTGATGTTCAATAATTTAATCAATTGACTTGATTTCAATTTTGATTTTTTCTTTACCATTTTGTTATAGTATTTAAAACCTTTGTTATAATCAGCCATTGCTGATGTTACGCTTAATCCTGCAATTAAAGCTCCCGCTAACGCTAATTTTACGAATTTCATCGTTTACTCCTTTGTAATTGTTTTTATTTAGGTTTTCTGCAATTGTATTATACGACATTTTTAATATGATGTCAAATAAAATTCTCAAAAATAACTTTTTTTTATAGATTAGCAACTTTAAGTAATAAATATGTATTCATTCATGCACTTATTACATTTCTTGTGTAGTGTTACAATTATACAAGCTATATTATAATGTTTTATGAAAAATCAAAATTTCCCTTGCATAATCTATTTCATTGTGTTATAATTTTAGTCTTAGATTAGTCCAAAGATTCTTGAGGGATTAACCTCAAAAATATTTAGGTTAATCTTAAGCGTGATTTAGATTAATCTAACTCAAGACGTTGGATTAATCACGAGAAGAGTCTTGGATTAATCAAGAAATTCAAGAACAAAAAGAAGGTATTATGGCTAAAGCAGTTTTGGTAGTAGATGATTCTGCTCTTATTAGAAAACAACTCGGTGCGTTGTTTGATAAAGCAGGATACGATGTTGGATTTGCAAAAAATGGTTTAGAGGCAGTCGAATTTGTCAAAGAGTATGATTTTGATGTAATTACAATGGATATTAATATGCCCGTTATGGATGGGCTAACAGCGATTAAAGAAATAATGCATATCAAACCCACGCCTATCGTGGTAATTAGTTCTTTAACACAAGATGAAGCAGAAATTACATTTGAAGCTCTTGATTTGGGTGCTGTAGACTACGTAGCAAAACCAGGAACTATTACTCTTGATCTTAAAAGACAAGAGCAAGAGATATTATCAAAAATTGCAATGGCTATGACAGTCCCAAAATCTAAATTACACATCAAAAAGATGGCACATAAAAAAGCAAAAAGCTTATTAGAGTCTAAAAAAGAACTGCCTAAGAAGGTAGAAAAACTAGTTCTAATAGGTGCCAGCACGGGTGGTCCCGGATTGATCGAGACAATCTTATCTACTGTTCCGGGCGATTATCCTTATCCTATTTGTGTAGTTCAACATATGCCGGAGAGCTTTACAAGTGTGTTTGCACACAGGCTGAATAAAATATCCGATCTTGATGTAATTGAAGCAAAATCTGGAGAGATTTTGAAACCTGGTATGGCGGTAATAGCAAAAGGTGGTAAACATCTACATTTTGCTAAAAAAACCACAGGTGATTTGTATATTAAACTGGTTCCAAATACAATGAATCATTTCTTTTGTCCGGCTGTTGATGAGATGTTTTTCTCAGCAGCAAGAGTATTTAATGCTAAAAACATATTAGCAATAGAGCTCACCGGTATAGGTGATGATGGAGCCGATGGAATGGTAGAGCTTCGCAAAAAAGGGGCTTATACTATCGCGGAAAGTCCGGAGACTGCAGTAGTGTATGGTATGCCAAAGATGGCGTATGAAAGAGGCGGTGCAGTCAAACAATTACCATTCCCTAAGATAGTTGATGAGATATTAAAATACGGGAGTAAATAATGGCGTTTAAAAAATCAAATAATATCATCAACGACACCATAAGTTTCAATAGCTTACAAGAAGCTATTGATGCTTTTTACGGTGCTAATGATATTGAACAAAAAATAGAAGCGGTTGAGTATATAGCAGAACACAAACCTATTCATGAAACTTTAGAATTATTCAAAGAAGCATTTAACAAAAATGATTTGGAATACAATAAACTCATCGCAGCAGCGTTTATTGCATTCAAAGACAAGGACAAAACAGATGAAGATTTTGATGCGATGTTTCATCTTTTAAAAAGTGATAATGCTTATTTGAGAAATGCTGCTATTCAATTTTTGCAAGATAATGCTAAAGAAGCAAAAGATTTCATTATACGATTAATGAATGATGAAGATAGGGATATTAGGATTTTTGCTATTAATATCTTGGGTGATGTAAAATATGAAGATAGTATCGAAATGCTAAGGAATTTTATCGTCCAAGAAAAAGACAAAGATATCAACGCTTTAATGACTGCAGTCGATTATTTAGGAGAGATTGGAGATGAGACGGATATTTATTTGTTAGAAGCGTTAAAAGCAGAAAAAAAGGATGACCCTTACGTAACATTTGGGGTAGATACTGCAATAAATAGGATAAAAGGTAAATAATGATTACAGAGGCTGATTACAAAAAATTAAGGGACGTTCTCTATAGGAGAACTGGGATTGATTTGGATATGAAAAGATTTAAAATCCTCAAACCAAAGCTTGAGAAATTAATGCGAGAGATGGGGTATGATAACTTTAGAAGTTTTTTTCATGATTACAGATTCAAGAAAAATAAAGAAGTAGAACAGGCTTTATTAAACACTGTAACGATTAATGAAACTTATTTTTATCGGGAGAAACATCAATTTGAAAGCCTAGTAAATGATGTATTGTATCAAATAGATAAAATCAGACCAAAAGATGAAGTTATTAGAATATTATGTGCCCCAAGCTCGACTGGAGAAGAGCCTTACTCTATCGCACTACACTTATTGGATGAAGGTAAACTTATCGAAAAGAGAGATTTCGAAATAGTAGGAATTGATATCGATTCAAACGTAATTAAAAAAGCACAAAAAGGTATCTTTACCAAAAGAAGCATCCAATACGTCCCTCCACATATCTTAAAAGAATATTTTACACAAAGAGGGATGAGCTATGAGATTGCTGATTTTTTAAAAGAAGCGGTGGAATTCAAAGTAGTGAATGTGATGGATAAATTCGCTATGAAGAAATTGGGGAAATTTGATGTTATTTTTTCGAGAAATATGTTAATATACTTCAATGACGAAAGTAGACGGAAAGTAGCAATGACATTTTATGAAATGCTCAAACCAAAAGGTGTCGTATTTCTAGGGCATGCGGAAAGTATGAGTAGGATTGTATCCGTATTTAAAACAGCAAAAAGCGGAAGTAGTATATACTATATCAAAGATTAGAGTAGGAGCATGATACAATCAAATACATTTGTGAATCTATTGTTTTTGATAGTATCTTATTTTATGTATGTTACGTATCAGCCGTTTTTGATAGATATAGTAATTGCAGTACTTTTGTCTATCGCTTTGTTTAATATAGAGAAATTTTTCTTTGAACGATATCATAACAAATACATCTCAAGCACAATCATTACCGTCTTTTTAATAATCCTTCTTTTTACGCCTCTTTTTTATTTTATTTCCAAAGCAGCGATAGTTATCCAGCACATTACACCCACATCAATCGAAATGGTAGTCTCAAAAGCGAAACATTTAGTCGCTTATTTACCAGATGTTGTGGCTGAGAAATTGCAGCAATTATTAGCAAGCAACAGCATCCAAACTTTTTATCAAAACGTCGCCAAGTTTATCGGTTCATTGACCGCTAAGAGTGCGTTTTTTCTCAAAGATATGTTGCTTATTATCATATTTTTCTTTTTTATCAATCTATACGGCAAGGATATATTAGGTTTTATTAAAAAAATCCTCCCACTTGAACAAACTAAAGCCAATATTCTATTTAGCGATACTCAAGCAATGATGGGGCTTGTATTTTATTCTACACTAGCAACGGCGGTTTTGGAAGGAATTTTGTTTGGAGGATTTGTGTATTTCTACGGTTTTGATGGATTGTTTTTTACGATTATGTATGCATTTGCATCGTTAATCCCCGTAATTGGTGGAGCGATTATGTGGATTCCGATGAGCTTATATTTGTATGCACAAGGTGATATTCACGCTTCAATCGAGATAGCATTATATTCTATTATAGTGATTTCCATCATTGCCGATACGTTTATCAAACCGTTGATTATACAATTTATTAAGACCAAATTAAACAATTCCATTCAACTAAACCCTTTGTTGGTGTTTTTTTCAATTGTAGCTGGATTATCCACTTTTGGGTTTTGGGGTGTGATTTTGGGACCAGCTATTACATCTTTGTTCATTTCCATACTAAAATTTTATGACAATGAATGAAATTTTGATTTTTTTTGGTATAATAACAAAATATAATATATAAAAGGACGAAATAATGGATCCTATATTAGAGCAGTTTTTAAGCGAAGCAAGAGATAATTTAGACTATTTGGATTCTCACTTAAAAGAACTCAAGGATGGAGATAGTGAGACTATCAATTCTTTATTTAGAGCAGCTCATACCCTAAAAGGTGGGGCTGGATTGGTAGGATTAAACCATGTTAAGGAAATTACTCACGCTGCTGAAGATTTGTTAGACGCATATAGAAATCACAAAATTAAATACTCTGATAAGATGCTTGATGTATTATACGATGCTTTTGATGAAGTTATAGAGCTAATCGATGCTATCGAAGATACCGGTGATATTGAAGTAGAAGTGGATGAAGGTAGAATTGAAGAGATTAAGAGTGAGATTAGAGCGTTCTTAGAACAAAAAGATTCGGATACAGAAGAGGAAGAGACGCCAGTTGAGCTGACATTTGAACTAGATGAAAATATTACGCTAGACCATCTTACTACTTCGCAAATGGAGAGAATTTTACCGGTTTTAAAAGAGCAAAAAGAGGTAAAAATCAACGAAGAATTCGTAAATGAAGAGCATTATTGGATCATTGATTTACACCTAGATGAATATACACTCAAATTAGGAAATGATCCGTTTTATTTGGCATGTATGTATGAGGACAATTTATTAGTAGCATGTGCGGAGGTTTACAATCCAGACGATTTATCGGATCCTTTATTACTAAAGACAAGACTCAAAATTATTTGCAAAACAGACGCTGAGACAATCGATGATATATTCTACAATGTAATAGACGAGATCACGGCATATCCGCTTACTATGAAAGCACTCATGAATACACAACAAGATAGCATCCAAAACGATACTTTTGATGAACTTATCAATGATATCAAAGAAGAAGGGGTGCAAGATATCGAAAGAAAACTAAAAACTGCCCTCAATGTGATTAATCCAGAGTCAAAAGAAGGATTTATTGTAAATAGATTGCTTGCTATATACAAACTTGACCCAAATATGATGGAAGATGTGTTATTACATCTGGATATACAACCAATCCAACGTGACACAAAAGAAATAATCAAACAATCACCACCAAGCACACCTCAAGAAACCCCTTCTACATCTACTACAGAAAGTACTCAAGATACTGAAGATGAGGCGGAAGATACACAAGAGGTAGAAGATACACAAGGTGAACAAACCGCAATAGCCGATGTCAAACCAAATATTAACGACAAAGAACGGGAAAGCACTATCAACATCCTCACTGCACAAAAAAAAGCACTTGAAAATGAGAATGCACTAGATAGAGTGAAGTTTGTTTTACGAAACGTATTGTCGTTTATGAATATCGACCCAAATACCCTCAAAGACAAAAATGCTCAAGAACTAACTGAAATTATCGATGATTTGATTGCGAGATTGTCTGAAGGTTCTGCCGATGAGGAAGAAACACAAGAAGCAGCACAAACACAAGAACAAACACCAACCAAAACATCAACTCAAGCAAAAACACCATCAAAAGCACAATCATCTACCAAGACAACTTCACAAGAGGACAAAAAACCTACAAGAAATCAAGATAAACAACATCACTCAGTCCCAAGAACCATCAAAATAGACCAAGAGGAAATCGATATCTTGATGGATATTGTGGGTGAGATTTTGGTTATTAAAAATTCATTACCTTATGTAGCAGAGACGATAGCTGAAAATCCTCTAACGGCAAAAAGAGAATTACTAAGTAAATATGAAGAGATAAATAGGATTACAGATCAATTGCAAGATAGAGTAATGGGGATGAGACTGTTGCCTATTAGCTATATATTCGGTAGATATCCGAAGCTAGTAAGGGATATTTCTAAAAAACTCAATAAAAAAATCGAATATCAAGAATACGGAAGTGATACAAAACTTGATAAAATGATGATTGAAAAATTAGCAGATCCACTAATCCATATTATTAGAAATTCACTCGATCACGGACTAGAGACCCCACAAGAGAGAGTAGCAGCTGGTAAACCTGAGACTGGTATTCTAAAAGTAGGTGCACGAAGCGAAGGTGATAGAGTGTTTATCGAAATTAGCGATGATGGTAGAGGGATTGATGTAGATAAAGTAGTGCACAAGGCTATCGAAAAAGGATTAATTGAGCCAGAAAAAGTAGATACAATGTCTGAAGAAGAGAAGCTAGGTCTTATTTTCTTGCCAGGATTATCAACAAAAGATGAGATTACCGACTTATCTGGTAGAGGTGTAGGGACAGATGCCGTAAAGACGACAGTAGAAGCCTTAGGTGGTAAAATCACAGTAAAAAGCCACAAAGGAAAGGGAACTACTATCATCCTAGAAATTCCAGTAAGTGTGGCTCTAACCAACTTATTCCAGATTAAGATGTCTACAGAGAATTATGCTATTTCTATGGATAGAGTTATCGAGACGGATAAAATCACAAAAGATGAGATCCAAACAGCAAATCACAAACCATTTATTAGATTAAGAGATAGTATTATACCAGTTGTTCTAGAGACTACACTCCTCAAAAGAGATACATTCACAGATGAAGAAAATGTAATCATAGTAAGAGTGAATGATACACAAATAGCACTCATTGCAGATGAGTTGGTAGGACAGATAGATGTAGTCCAAAAACCGCTAAGTGGTATACTCAAACATCATCCATTTATCAACGGAACTTCTTTGCTTGGAAATGGTGAGCCGCTATTTATTATCAAGCCAGAGAATTTATTAAAGGTAGTATCATGATAGAACATATCAACAAAATACATCTTTCATCTTTGCTAGATGAAGTAGTCTTAAAATGCAAACATCCCATCATCCTCAAAAACATTCAGAGCGATTCGGTAAAACACAAGAGATGTTATGCCAAGTTAGCTAGATTTCTTGCATTCTTATCTACCAAAGATAGAAAAAACGCTCAATTAGCATTCAAAGATTTGGCTGATGAGCTATTAAGCAATGGCTTAAAAAAGGAGGATATCAAAGAATTCTTAGACCATGTATTTGATAATTACAAAAAATGGCTTAAGCGGATAGTTGATATCGAACTTGAGAAAAAGAAAAACGAATTTTACGAATTGTGCGATAAGTACGTACAAAACGATGAGATAGAGGATGAAGAGGACTTTTTATTTATAGCTGATGAAGGTGTGAGTGATGAGATTCACAATATGCACTACACACAAGAAGAAAAAATCAGTGCAGCTGAATATTTCTCACAACATCCAATAGACACTGAAGATATGGATAGTATCATTGATAAAAAAGAAGAGCTAATTAAACTACTCAACAACCACAATGAATTTAGCGAGGAATTTATAGATGAATTAAAAGTCTTATTACTTAAGCTAAATACTACTTTAACATTTGCCTTTGCTACTGCAGAATTCAAGGATATTGGAATTGGACTGGCAAATTTTATCAGAGTACTAGATGAAGTCAAAAACGAACAAAGTGAAGATATGAAAGATGTGTTATTTCACTTGGTGCAAAACTTTGTAGAAGATCTCATCAAATGGTTAGATCACGTATTTATCGAACAAGATGCGATAGATATTCACTACCTTGATGCAAACCTACTTGCAAATGCAGAACAAATCGCTGTAATTTGTGGGGGGGGG
>JAADDX010000053.1 GCA_013153685.1 Campylobacterota bacterium
AAGCATTATCTACAAGAAATGATGACCCAGAACACGCTTCTAGACCATTTGATAAAGATAGAGATGGATTTGTAATGGGTGAAGGTGCTGGGGCATTAGTATTAGAAAAATATGAAGATGCCGTTGCAAGAGGAGCTAAAATTTATGGAGAAATTGTAGGAATTGGTGAGAGTGGAGATGCAAATCACATAACTGCACCGACTCTTGAAGGGCCTATGAGAGCTATGAAAATGGCTTGGGATATGGCTGGAAATCCAAAAATTGATTATATCAATGCACACGGGACTTCTACTCCAACAAACGATAAAAACGAAACTGCAGCTATTAAACAACTGTTTGGGGATAACGTGCCACTAGTTTCATCTACAAAAGGTGCGACTGGACATTGTCTTGGTGCTGCGGGTGCTATTGAAGCGGTGATTACTTTGATGGCGATGGATAAAGGGGTTTTACCTCCAACTATCAATTTTGTAGATGGTGGTGAAGAGTGTGATTTGGATTATATTCCAAACGAAGCAAGAAAAGCGGATATTGAATATGCTATGAGCAATTCATTTGGATTTGGTGGGACAAACGGAGTGGTGATCTTCAAAAAACTCAAATAACCTCTCCTTGGTCTTCTTATCGACTTTTAAGGTATGTGATGTCAATACCAGAGATAATAATCAAAGCAAAAAAACAATCCAATAATTTATTTAGCGGTAATTTCGCATCCACACATTTTGGTGGAATGGAATTTGATAGCTTAAGAGAATATCAAATAGGTGATAATGTAAAACGGATAGATTACAATATTACTGCTAAAATGCAAAAACCATACGTCAAGGTCTTTCGAGATGAGACGGAATTGAATGTGGTGATTGTTGGGATACTCGATTATAAGACCTACTTTGGCTCAAAAGTTCTAAAATACGAAAAAATCATAGAAACCATAGCAACATTAGGATTTAATTCCGTTAAATACAACAAAACTTCCATAGAAATCTACAGCAAACAAAACATTATCATCCCTCCTACCAAAAACCAAAAAGCACTCTCTAAGCTAGCCGCTTTCGATGAAAATATTATGCATACTCAAATAGATTATACTCACATCCTAAACCAGCTCATGCGACACCGTAAAAATAGCGTGCTAATTGTGGTAAGTGACTTTTTTTATCGCTATAATTTTGCACAATTGGGTGCTAAATTTGACATGTACGCAATTGTTATTAGAGATATTCTAGAAGAAAATCCTACAGCACTCAATACACTACCCATCCTTAGTCCAATTACCAAAAAATTCTCAATTGCAAATTTTGATAATAGATACAAGGCACAAATATTAGCACATGATAGTGAATTATTCACCAATTTCAAACGTTCCAACATTAGCTACATCAAACTATACACTCATGATTCTATCCTCAAAATAAGGAGTTTATTTGGATAAATTACATGATATTAAACCAATTGCAGATATAAGCTTACCATACATACCGATATTGATATTAGTAGCAATCCTCATCGCGATTATTGCGTACATATTCAAAAAACCCGCCCCCTCATATTCATTTGACCTAACAAATCCCAAACAAACTGCTTATCAATTGATTAAAATCTTACAAAAAATGCCTCATGATACTCAAATAGATACATACATCAACAAACTCCACCATTACACCTACAAAAAACACGTAGAACCTATGGATGAGAAATTGTTTGAAGAAATCATACGCAAATATAACATCAAAATACACTCTCTTAACAAATAAATTCCCTTAAATATGCATTTTTGGTATGCATATTGCTTGATTCCTTGAAAAATTAAGGAGTCCACCATGATGAGAAGCTTATGGAGTGGGGTTAGCGGATTGCAAGCCCACCAAATAGCAATGGACGTCGAAGGTAATAACATCGCCAATGTTAATACTACGGGATTTAAATATAGTAGAACAAATTTCCAAGATTTACTTAATCAAACAGTAAAACCAGCTACAGCACCGCAAGGATACTTAGGTGGTAAAAACTCTTTGCAAGTAGGACTTGGGACAAGTGTAAGTTCGGTAGAGACTATGTTTAAACAAGGTAGTTTACAAAATACGGATAAAAATACGGATATGGCAATTAGTGGCGATGGATTTTTCGTGCTTACGGGGGATGATGGTAAAACCAACAAATACACAAGAGCTGGGGATTTTAATTTCGATAGTAACGGAAATTTCGTAGATCCCAACGGATATATTGTGCAAGGTTGGGTAGCGGATGAAGATTACAAAATAGACAATGCAGCAGGAATTAAACCAATTAGAATCCCACCAGGGCTAACCACACCAGCACATGCCACAAGCGAAATACAAATTAAAGCAAACTTAAACAGTGGTGATACTATTACGGAAATGTCTCCTACTGATGCAACATTGTTGCCAACCGACGACGTAAACGGTATTTACACACTTACCGGGGAGCCTATTAACTTGACTGAAGGGGTTGATCAATTTACATTCCAGATAGAAAAAGTAGATGGGAGTGTAGATACTATCACACTTACGTATGGTAAAAGCACATCTGATACGGATAGACAATTTACAACTATTAAAGATTTATTAGATGAGATTAATGAGGTACTCAAAGATAGTACTGGAGAGACAAGAAGAGAAGTATATCTAAATGGTGATGGTAGGATTGTAGATGCAAACAATGCAGTG
Source organism: Campylobacterota bacterium (assembly GCA_013153685.1). Taxonomy (GTDB): domain Bacteria; phylum Campylobacterota; class Campylobacteria; order Campylobacterales; family JAADDX01; genus JAADDX01. The sequence goes on from JAADDX010000053.1 coordinate 2,688, forward strand.
ACATTCGATACCACATCAAAAAGTAGCTCAAAACTCGTAGAGGTGTTATCAAAACTAAACGGAACCTCTACTGTAAGTGAAAATATGAAACATACCAAAAATGCTTTTATCGGTGCTGATGATGTAGCGGAATTATTTGATGCCAACGGTGAAGCACTCAATCTAGAAGATGGGCAAGGAATAGGAGTAAATATCGAAGGCTTGGGAGAGACTAGAAAATTCGTATATTCATCAACACCTATTACGGAATCTGCTGGTTGTGGAAGTAGTAACGGTTCATATCAAGCAAAAGATTTAAAAATAGCAGACTCTAATGAAGGGATGCACTGGACTTACGATAGCAATGGTGATAGAGCATATTTTAATACGAAACAACAAGTTAAATTTACTTTTTCAGATGGAACTGAGCATACATACGTATATGGAAAAGATTTCCAAACTATTGATGATTTGTGTTGTTTATTAAACAAAGATTTAAGTGATGATGATAATGTGGATGATCAAGTGCACTACGATGCTATTACCGGTCAAATCATAGAAAGTGATGGGGGAGGTATCACAGCAGTAGAAGTTGAGGATAGTGACGGAAATGCTCTTACCGATACCACTACTGGGGCTGGTAGAATGAATAAAATCTTAAGTGGATTAAATGGAACAAATGATAAAACCAATGAATTCCAAAAAAGCGATATTTACTATTTCCATGACTCTGCTGATTTGGAGAACTTATGGCAAATGGCGATAGATGATAGTGGGGATCCTCTCAATTCAACCACCAAAAACAAAGGAACTGTAACACTAGATAATGGACAAGTTAGCATTACTAATCAATCAGAGAATTCATTTTCAGTAACAGTAAGTCCTTATCCGGATGAAACGCACGATAACGACAAATTCACAGATGCGTTTACAGCTGTGAATGGAACTTTATCAGCTGGAGCGACTACCACAAGTCAACAGCTCAATGCGGCCACACACACGACTAGTTTGGATATATTTGATAGCTTAGGAAGTAAACACACCCTAACTATCCATTATAGAAAAACACATACATCAACATCCGCTACGGATTTGACGGAGTGGAAATTTTATGCTGAAGTACCAGATCCGGCTACACTCAAAGATCCAGCATACGGTAGCGTAAAATTCAATCTTGATGGGAGTCTTAATACCTATACACCAGCAAACTTAACTTTCAACGCTAACAACGGTTCAACAGATGGGCAAAATATCCATCTGGATTTTGGTAGCTTGGGTAAATTTACCGGTCTTACTAGTTTTGATGCACCAAGTTCAACCTCAGGGCAAACCCAAGATGGATACCCAGGAGGTGATTTGCAAAATCTAGTAGTGGATCAAACAGGGACTATTATTGGTGTATTTACCAACGGTAGAAGTTATTCACTAGCAAGAGTAGCTCTTGCGAAATTTGTAAATAACACTGGACTCCAAAAAACTGGAGGAAGTTTATTTGAAGCAACCGCCAATTCAGGGGATCCTATCATAGGAACGGCTGGAACCGGTGGTAGAGGAGATATACAACCATCAAGCTTAGAGATGAGTAATGTAGACTTATCAAAAAGTTTAACCGAACTAATTATTATCCAAAGAGGATATGAAGCAAACTCTAAAACCATCAAAACATCAGATCAAATGCTTCAGACTGTTTTAGGATTAAAACAGTAGCCTCCTCTTTTCTCTTCTTTTGCTACATTTTATATAAACGATATGCTTTTATGATATAATTGCATAAAAAAACGGGAGCAAGCATGTTTGAGAGTATATCGAATTCACTAAAAGGTGTATTTAATAAATTAAGATTTCAAGATGACGAAAAAGCACTAAAAAGAGCGTTAGATGAGCTAAAAAAAATACTACTAAAAAGTGATGTGCACTTCAAAGTCGTAAAAGAATTACTAAAAGATATCGAAAAAGAAACCAAACAAAACGGGATTGGAAAGGCAAACTTTATTAAGTCTTTAGAAAATAATCTTACCGATATTTTGACCGCACCAGGACATTATGGGTTTGTTTTTGCCAAAACACCACCTACTGTGGTATTGATGGTGGGATTACAAGGAAGCGGTAAGACCACTACCACAGCTAAATTGGCTAATTATTTAAAACAACTCAAGAAGAAAAAAGTATTAATAGTCGCAGCAGACTTACAAAGGCTCGCAGCAGTAGAGCAACTCAAACAACTCGCCCAAGCAAACGAATTGGATCTGTTTTTTGATGATAATGATACCAATCCAATCGATATTGCCAAAAAGGGTGTGGAGTATGCCAAAGAAAAAATGTATGATGTAGTGCTAATAGATACAGCCGGTAGATTAGCTATTGATGAAGAACTGATGGCAGAATTAAAAGCAGTCAAAAATGTAACTCATCCGGATGAAATATTTTATGTCGCAGACTCTCTTACTGGGCAAGATGCTTTGCGAACTGCACAAAAATTTGATAGCGAACTAGATATCACAGGGGTGATCTTAACTAAGTTTGATGGAGATAGTAAAGGTGGTATTGCTCTTAGTATCGCTCATCAAGTCAAAAAACCTCTTAGATTCATAGGGACAGGAGAGAAAATACCGGATTTAGAAGTATTTGTGCCTGATAGAATCACTAGCAGAATCCTAGGGGCTGGGGATATAGAATCGTTAGTAGAAAAGACAAATGCCTTAATTGACGAAAAAGAAGCCAAAAAAATCAGCAAAAAAATTAAAAAAGGGCAATTCAACTTTGAGGATTTCCTCAATCAACTCGAAACACTCAAAAAAATGGGTAGCATGAAAAGCTTGTTGTCTATGATTCCAGGGATGAGTCAGTTTTCTAAACAGCTCAAAGATATGGATTTTGAAAATTCATCAGATATCAAAAAAATCAAAGCTATGATCAATTCTATGACACCAAAAGAGAGACAAAATCCGGATTTGCTAAAAGTCAACAGCAGAAAACGTAGAATAGCCAAAGGTGCCGGACTTGAAATCCAAGATGTTAATCGCATCCTCAAACAATTCCAAAATGCCGCTAAGCTTGCGAAAAAATTTGCCAATAAAAAAGGGATGCCGAATATGAATGACTTATTAAAACAACTTGGAAATATGAAATTACCAAAATAGAGTGACACTTGAGAGTTTTAATCACCGGTATTGAAGGGTTTAGCGGCAAACATTTACGCAAATATTTATCGGATGAGTATGAGATATTTGGCACCTCATTGCATCCTAGTAAAAATGCCATGCAGTGTGATATCACTTCATCCGATATCAAAACGATACTAAACCAAATCAAACCCCATTATATTATTCATCTAGCCGGTATCTCGTTTGTAGGTAGTGATCGTAATTTGTTTTATCGAGTAAATACACTAGGAGTAGAAAATTTACTACAAAGCATCGAATATGACGTAAAAAAAATAATCATAGCAAGTAGTGCTGTGGTGTATGGTGCACAATCACACCATATTCTAGATGAAAATATGCCGCCAAACCCGATCAACCACTACGGTCTTAGCAAATTTGGTGCAGAGCAAATAGCCAAAACATATTTTGACAAATACAACATCATCATCACGCGTCCGTTTAATTACACCGGTATCTATCAATCCTCTAATTTCATCATCCCAAAAATTGTCTCTCATTTTGCACAAGGTAAGAAGGTGATTGAGCTTGGAAATATAGATGTGATTCGAGAATTTAACGATGTGAACTTTGTGTGTGAAGCATACAAAAGACTCCTACAAAACGACATTTCCTCTCAAATAGTAAATATTGCTAGTAATAGAGGTATTAAACTGCTAGATGTTATTTCCATGATGGAGGAAATTGCGGGATATAAGATAGAAATCAAAACCAATCCAAAATTCGTCAGAAAAAATGAGATACCGTCACTTACAGGGAGTTGTGAGAAATTGTGTAAACTTGTAGGGGAAATACCCCAAAGAGATTTTAAAGAAACTCTCCTTGAGATGTATAACTACCAAAAGGGCTTAGCTATTTAAAGCTTCTACCGCTTTTAGCATCATTAAACCAGCTTCATTTACGCTGTTTCTTCCTAAATATTTCGCTTCTCTTGCAGCAATATATGCTTTTTGGAATCTCTCAGGAGTTAATCCAGATAATTTAGTTGCTTTTTTGATATTTTCAGGTTTAATTCTGATTTTTTTCTCTTTTACAAACACACTACCAGTTTGTGCGATTGCAGCTACCACTCTATAAATTGTTGGATTCACAGGTGCACCAAATCCTTCTGGCACTCCACTCATAGCCTCATCCATCATCACACCGTATGGAGTCTCTACAATATGCCCATCAGGTAAAATTTCCACAAATCCTTTTGCTTCAAGTTTATCTAATGCTTCAGTAATTTGGATTTTTTCATCATCAGATTTGTTTTGTAATAAATCTTCACAAGCTACACCGTTACTTGGGATGGTTTTAAATACATCCATTTCATATTTTGTGATAAACGGTAATTTTTTGTGAGTTGCCAACTCTTCATATAACAATCCAGACTTAGTAGCTTCATAAGTCCCTAAAAGTCTTTCTTTTCTTGCTTCTTCAATCCAATCTTTATTTGGTACTGATAATAGTTTGTTTGAGATAGTTAAAGTTTTTACAGACCAGCTATGAATACTTCTCTCATCCACTCTTTGGTCTTGCAATACTTTATAACCATCTTCGGTAATTGAAAATACTGCTTTATTACCTTCTTCATCCTCACTTACAAGTCCAAATGCTTCAAGTGAATATAGATATTCTCTTAAATTGAAATTATCATCGAACCATTTGATGTGATCGTGTAAATCTTGGAATTTTTGTGCGATTTCTTGTTTTTTCTTAGGCATTTCGTGTAATCTTCTACCATAAGTTTCAAGGATTTTTTTGTATTCTTTTACTTTTCTATCCACTAATTCTTTGTGAATTTCCTCAAAAGTTACAGTGATAGATCTCTCATTTAACTCATCAATCGCTTTTAATACCTCTACTTCCTCTTTTTCAATAGCGAATGTTTTAAGAGGTTTTTCGATTTTGTCTTTGTATACTCTATATACTTCTAAAGCTTTATAACCAGCTTGCGTAAGGGTATCTACGTTTTCTACATATCCTAAGCTCTCAAGCTCGATTAATGCATCCACACTGATTTCCTCATCATCAGCTACTTTTGCGATATTTTCTAAAATAGATACATCCAAAACACTTCCCTCATCGGTAAATCCACCATAAGTTAATGTATCTTTGATTGTGCGTCCAAGCTCGCTAAACGTATAATATTCTCCACTATACGCTACTAGTCCCATCGCTTCTAATATCTCTTTTTTATTTCCATCTTCTGGAATATAGTGCGTGTTTGTAGGACCGCTTGGCACTTGTCTGATATAATTTGCAAGTTCTGCATCAATTGCCAATTCAGGATGTATATGCCCATACGCATTATACACATCAAGTGCTTCTTGTGTTAATTTACCATCTTTAGCAAATCCTCTTTTTTCTAAGTCTTCGTTAGAAATTTTAGTTGTTTGGTTTTTGTTTTTTACAGCAGCATCAATCATAGAGATAATTTTGCTACTAATCCATTTAAAACCATGGTGCCATTCTATATCGTTATTTACTTTATCAAGTGCTCTTGCGATAATTTCTCCACCATATGTTAATTGTGCCGATACAGGCGTTGGGAATTCTACTAATCCTCCCATATTCAGTTCTGTTAAAAGTTCGTTATTTAAGTCATGATTTTCTTTTTTGTTTAATAATCCCAAAAGAATATCTTTAGATTCTGCTCTAACTAACATGTGTTGCTCTCCTTAATTTTTTTGTAATTATATCCAAATATATACATTTAGTCAATTTCGCCTCGTAAACACAAATCATTATGCATTTGGGCAAGCTAATTCTACCATGATGGTAAATTTATCATCTTCTTTATTTACGTAAAATCTATGCTTTTTACAAAATTCCGCATTCATTTTATTAGCAAGCTCTAACGCTTCATACTCCGCTTTTTCTCTGCTATCGAATGTTTTAGGAAATGTGTAGTTGCTTTTTTTGATACATCCGCATTGTTTTTCTACATCTACCACAAAGCTCATTTTCTCTCCTTTTTGCAAATTTATTTGCAATTTTATCACATTTTTTGATATTATAGCCAAAAAATTTCAAAGGACAAATATGATATATTACGAAATGCTCACACATGTGCCGATGTGCTCGCATGAGAAGGTAGAACTAAACGTATGCATAATCGGAGATGATAAAGAGATATTGCATGAGCTTCGATATCACAAGTGCCATACGGATACTATTGATAATGAGAGCCACTTAGCAAACGTGCATGATAAATATGATGTAATTATTTCCACCAAATACGTAAGTAGCGTATATCTCAATCAAGCACTCACAAGCAAAGGCGTAGCGGTGCAACCAGCTCAGAGTCTTACTGATACTCAACTTTTTGAAAAAGTTGGGAAATTGATGTATATCAATCAGCCATATTGGTTTTTTGATGAAGAATATAAAATCCACACCATTTTATTTAGTTCCAAAAAATACCATCCTCAAGCTGACATTGTAAGAAATAAATCGGACTTTATAGAACATACCGATTATTACAATACAGATATGCATATTGGTGCGTTTAACTACCCAAATAAAATCTTTCGACGAATCCTTGAGAGTATCAAAATCTAATGAACGCAATTATTTTAACAGGCAGCATTGCTACTGGTAAAAGCACAGTAGCAAATCTTTTGAGATTGTATGGATTTAGTATCATTGATGCCGATACTATCGCTCACGAACAACTCCAAAAACATGCACATGAAATCCAACAAATCTTTGGTAGTGCAGATAGAAAAAAGTTAAGAGAGATCGTATTTAATAACAAAGAAAAAAGACAACAATTAGAACAATTTTTACATCCCAAAATCAAGACGGAAATTTTAGCTCAAGCTCATGAATTAGAGAAATATTCAGTAACGTATTTTATAGATATTCCTTTGTATTTCGAGGGTGGAAATTATAATGAATTTGAAAAAGTAGCCGTTGTATACACTCCAAAAGATATTCAATTACAACGACTCATCAAACGGGATAAAATCACACCATCACAAGCCCAACAAATCATCGATTTGCAGATGGATATTGATCAAAAAGCACAACAAGCCACATACGTTATCGATAATTCCAAAGATCTTGCTCACTTGCAAAGAGAGGTCGAGAACTTTATAAATACCATAAAGTAATTCTTGCTCTCCCTAGCTTATCACTTGTGATAGAAGTGAATCTAATAATCACTCGAACAATAATTCATCTAAAAACAGATTTTTCTAAAAAAGTATTTGAAGTATTGTGAAGTTTCATAAGTGGTGGCCAGACCCGGAATCGAACCGGGGACACAAGGATTTTCAGTCCTTTGCTCTACCGACTGAGCTATCTGGCCTTTGTGGAGTAGAATTATAATACATTTATTCTTAAAAAATGCTTAAATAAATGTATTAAAAGTATTTTTCACTTCACCTTTGAAAAATAACTTACCATCTTGGATCCTAATCTCCAGACATTCTTGGCTAGTGGGGATAACTCGAGTGTAATCTTGGATATATTTTTTATCTCGTGCACTTAAAAAACTAGCACACATACCCGTCCCACATGCTAGCGTCTCATCCTCCACACCTCTCTCATAAGTCCTAACCTTCAAAACCCCATCCTCAAATTTGGCAAAATTCACATTTGCGTTGTATTTGTGTCTCATCTTCTGAGCTACTTCTTTATCAAACGTGGAAATATCATCCACCAACGCCACCAAATGTGGCACTCCGGTATCGATCAATACCCATTCATATCCATCTTCATAAAAAGAATCTTTGATGAGTTTTGGTGTAGTTAATTCAGTCTCGACCACATCCTTCTCTACACTAGCATGAATCACTCCAGCCTTTGTTAAAAATCTCATTTTACTAGGAGCGAGTTGATTGGTATATGCATAGTGTGCTACCGCTCTACTCCCATTGCCGCACATCTCAGCTTCGCTACCGTCACTATTATAAAACTGCCACTCAAAATCATATTCCAGATGTGGTAATAATACAATCAATCCATCCGCTCCTATACCGTTTTGTCTATGGCATAACTGTCTTGCTAGAGCGGCTCTATCTTCTTGGATAAATGTATGAAATATCACAAAATCATTTCCGCTTGCACTATACTTTGATACAAACATACCCTACTCTCCAAATACCCTCTCAAAAATTCTATCTACGTTTCTTGTATAATAATCATAATTAAACAATTCTCTAATTTCCTCTTCACTTAAATATTTTCTCAAATCCTCATCTTCTAAAAGATATTGCAGATAAAGGCTCTCCCCTTTTTCATTCGTAGTAGGTTTTCCTTTTTGAATCTCTTCCCATACCTTCATAGCATTTCTTTGAACTAATTTATAAGCATCTTCTCTACTTACACCTTTTTTAGGCAGCTCAAGCAAGATTCTTTGAGAAAACACAAGTCCTCCAGTTAGGTTTAGATTTTTCATCATATTTTCTGGATAAACTACAAGGTTTGAGATAACATTATTAAATCTATGGAGCATAAAATCACTTGTAATAAAGCTATCAGGAAGCCAAAATCTTTCAGTTGATGAATGGCTAATATCCCTCTCATGCCATAAAGCCACATTTTCCATCGCAGGGATTACATAAGCTCTAATTATTCTTGCAAGTCCTGTGATGTTTTCTGTAAGGATTGGATTTCTTTTGTGTGGCATAGCTGAGCTTCCTTTTTGCCCTTTTGCAAATTTTTCTTCTGCTTCATACACTTCTGTTCTTTGCCAATGTCTTACTTGCACCGCAAATTTTTCGATACTACTTGCAAGTAAAGCCAACGCCGAAGCAAGTCTTGCGTATCTGTCTCTTTGGATTACTTGATTGCTTGCATTTGCAGGTTTAAGCCCGAGATATTCACAAGCAAGCTCTTCAAGTTCAATCGGTGCGTGAGCGAAATTTCCCATAGCTCCGCTGATTTGTCCTACACTAATTACAGGTAAAGTTTGTTCTAAATTATCTAAATGTCTTTTTAACTCATCATACCATACCGCAAGCACAAGTCCAAAAGTGATAGGCTCTCCGTGAATTCCGTGGCTTCTTCCTACCATAAGAGTGTATTTATGCTCATAAGCTCGTTTTTTTACACTCTCCATCACCATTTTTACATCTTCAATGATGATTTTTAAACTATCTCTCATTTGAAGTGCCACTGCCGTATCGATAGTATCAGATGAAGTCATACCATAATGAAACCATCTACTCTCATCTCCCAAACTCTCAGCTACACTTGTAGTAAAAGCAATCAAATCGTGTCTTGTAACTGCTTCAATCTCATCAATTCTTTTAATATCAAATTTTGCATTTTCAATGATTTTTTTGGCATCTTCATCTGGGATAAGTCCAAGTTTATTCCAAGCTTTAACTACAGCTTTTTCTACCTCAAGCCAAGCTGAATATTTAGCATTCATATCCCAAAGTTTTTTCATCTCTTCTCTTGCATATCTCTCAACCATAATAAACCTTTTACAAAATATATTTCACTTGCGGATGGTCTTTTAGTCTTTTGTATAACTCATTTCTCTCATCTTCGCTATTTACCATCACTTTGACTTTGTGAGAGTGATAATTTTTGTGAGATTTCGAATGAGCTTGTGAGATTTGATTGGGTATACACTCATCAATAGCTTCTTTTATTTTATCTTTATCCTCTCCAAACACACAAAACTCCCACTCACACGGATATTGTATTTGTTGATTATCCAAAAGAACTCCTTATTTTTTGTTTTTCTTTTTTGGTGTTACAAGCATATTGATATAGTTACCTTCAAGTCTTGGCTCACTATCTCTATCCGCATAGTCTTTTACCATCTCCCAAACTCTATTTAACACATCAAATCCGGCTTCTGGTGTTGATATTTCTCTACCTCTTAAAAATACTCTAAATTTTACGTATTTACCTTTTTCTAGGAATTCTAAAGCATGCTTTACTTTGTAATCGATATCGTGTTGATTAATCTTAGAAGTAAATTTAATCTCCTTGATATCTATCTTTGCTTGTTTTTTCTTAGCTTCTTTTTTCTTTTTTTCTTGCTGATATTTATATTTCCCGTAATCCATGATTTTTGCCACTGGTGGCTTTGCTTGCGGTGCTACCAACACTAAATCAAGCCCCATATCATACGCTCTATCCAAAGCTTCTTCGCTAGAAATAATCCCAAGCTCACCTTCTGGTGCAACACATCTTACCTCATCACAAAAGTCCAATACCGCTTCATTCATAATCACATTGTCATTTTTCTTCATAGTCTAACCTCATTTTCTTCCTTAATTTTATTTACAAACTCATCTTTTGATAAGTCGTATTTCTCTTTTTTTCTTCTATCTCTAATCGCAACTTTGCTGTTTTGCACCTCTTCATCACCTATAATGATTACATAAGGCACCCTCTGTTTTTCCGCATTTCTAATTCTTTTGTTTAAAGAATCATTGCTTGCGTAAATTTCTGTCTTAATATCGTCTAAAATCAACTCTTGTTGAAGTTGCTTTGCATACTCTACATGCTCTGCTGCAATTGGCACAAAAATAGCTTTTATTGGTGCTACAAATACCGGATACTCTCCAGCAAAATGTTCAGTTAAAATAGCTATAAATCTCTCGAAACTTCCGATAATTGCACGATGAAGCATTACCGGTCTTTTTCTTTCGTTATTCTCATCAACATAATGTATATCAAATCTCTCAGGCAAATTAAAATCTACTTGGATTGTTCCACACTGCCATTTTCTACCAATAGCATCTGTGATTTTTATATCTATTTTTGGACCATAAAATGCTCCACCACCTTCATCAATTCCATATTCTCTACCAAGATTATCAAGAGCTTTTTTTAAGCTATTAGTTGCAATTTCCCAAATTTCATCATCTCCAATTGCTTTATCTGGTTTTGTAGAAATTTCCATATCATAATCAAATCCAAAAGTTTTCATTATTTTATCTACAAAATCCAATACCTCAATCACCTCTTTTTCGATTTGAGATGGGGTGCAGAATATATGAGCATCATCTTGTGTAAATTCTCTAACTCTTAAAAGTCCGTGTAAAACACCACTTTTTTCGTGTCTATGAACCGTTCCAAATTCAAAAAATTTAAGTGGTAAATCCTTGTAACTTCTAATTTCGTGATCAAATATTCTTACATGTGCTAAACAATTCATTGGCTTAATACCATATTCTGCATTATCATCTTCTATTGTTGTAAAATACATATTTTCTTTGTAATTTTGATAATGCCCTGATATTTTCCACATATCACTTTTTAGAATTTCCGGTCCCCTTACTGGCTCATATCCTCTAACAATATGTGCTTTAAATAGTATTTTTTCAAGATTGCTTCTTAATGTAGCTCCTTTTGGAAGCCATATAGGAAGCCCAGGTCCTACTTTTTCATCAAAAAACCATAATTTCATCTCATTTCCAAGTTTTCTATGGTCTCTTTTTTCCGCTTCTTTTAGCATATTTAAATAGTTACTTAAAGCTTCTTTATCAGCAAATGCAGTTCCATATACTCTTGTTAGCATCTCTTTATCGCTATCACCACCAAGATATGCCCCAGCTACTCTTTGGAGTTTGAATGCTTTAATCAGTCCTTGATGTGGCAAGTGAGGTCCTCTACACAAGTCTTCCCATTCACCTTGTTTATAAATTGAAACTACTTCGTCTGGGATTTTTTCTAATACGGCAAGTTTTAAATCATCATCTTTAAATTTCTCTATTGCTTCTTTTTTGGTAATTTCATATCTTTCAATCGGATTTTTCTTCTTAGCGATTTGTTGCATTTTTTTCTCAACTTGTTTGAGGTTTTTATCGCTAAATTCACCCTCTATTCTCATATCATAATAAAAACCACCTTCAACTACTGGTCCTACGAAAAACTTTGTTCCTGGAAAAAGCTCTTCAATAGCTTGTGCCATTAAATGGGCTGTTGAGTGTCTTAAAACTTCCAAGCTCTCAGGTGAGTTATCAAAATATATAGGCTCACCACCCTCGATATTCTTCGCCTTTGCAGTTTGCAAATCTATGATTTCACCATCTTTTTTTATAGCAATCTGGATTTTATCCACATTTATCCTTTTTTTACTTGAATTTTAACATAATTTTGTCTTTTTTACATAAAAAATCGCAAAAACGTAAAAGGATAATTCAAAAATGATACTTGTAGTGAACTTTGAGTGAGTCTATGGGATACATTATTGGAGTATATAGCCCAAATCTCTTTTGTTTTGGATATCAAAACCTAACTTTCTCAGATTTGATAACTTCACTCTAAGGGTGCCGTCTGTGATATTGAACCTATCGTAAATCACATCTTTGGGGATATATTTGCCTCTGTTTTTGAAAAACATAATCAACAATTCATTCTCCAAATTTGTAAGGGTGATCTTTTTACCGTTTTTATACAGATGGTGGAGTTGAGTGTGGAAATAGATATCGTTGTATTTAATCACTTCTTGGACTTGCATATACTTAGCGATATAATAATCTATCTTGATTCTGATTTCCTCAATATAAGTCACGCTCTTTTTAAAAAAGTCGTCACATATCGTATATGCCTTTTTTTGTGCTTTGAAGCTCTCATCATAACTAATAAAAATCGAAATCGTCTCATCCTTATAATCACGCAAACTCTGCAACGCATTAAATCCTACATCAAAATCAAATAAATAAAAATCAAAATTTCCATTATAAGTCTGTTCATACACTTCATCTTCACTTCTTACAAACGTAAGTTCATACGGAAGAGTCCTAAGATGTCCCAACCAATACTCATCCAACTCAAAAATCAATATTTTAATCATTTTAAAAACATCTTCGCACTAACATTATTCGGATCTAGAATCAATACCGAATCTTTGTATATTTTCTTGGCTATTGTTGGATTGGTAATTTCATAAATTCTCGCTAAATTTACCAAATACACCACATTTGTAGGATAAATAGCCAACATTTTTTTAGCAATTGCGATAGCGTCTTTGTATTTTTTGAGTGCTTTTAGAGCTTGGAGGGTGTATAGATTGGCATAATAATCATAGTAATTCACCTTAATTAAACTATATCCAATATCTACTACCTTTTTAAATTCGCCTATCTTAAGATACACTCTCATCATACCAAGCTTAGGTTCAAACGAATAAGGCAAAATCAAGCTAGCTTGTTTATAAAACTTAATCGCATTTGCATACTTTCCATCCAAAAAAAATAGATAACCAAGACGCAAATTTAACGTATAGCCGTTTGGGTATTTTTTATAAAGCGGAATAAGCACTTTAATAGCATCTTTATAATCCCCTATTTTCTCGTAATTATACGAACGTAAATAACACTCCTTCACACTCGCAAAAGCAAATACCGCCAATAACAAAATAATTAATTTTTTCATTTAACCACCCTTTTTAATATAGTATCGCCAAACTGTATCGTCTCAAAACCTTTGTTATAAAAACTAAACGTAACTTCTCCAAATACGCTTTTGAGCTTCAAAGCACTCAGTTGATATTGATACTCTCTTTTATATAGTGTCGCATTAAACGACGCTAAAATCCCAATTATCAAACTTTCCAGTTTGGATTTTATCAAATATACTGGCAAATAGTCAACATATTTAGCATTAGTCACAAAAGGAATTTTAGCAGCAAGCTTAAATAACTCTTTGAGATAACTTTGTGCTCCTACATATTCATAAAAATAAAACATTTCCCAATCGTTGTAAAAAAACAACTTATTCTTCCCATCGCTCAAATAAAACTCCCCTTTTTTATTCATCTGCACTCTAAAAGAGATGTTTTGTTGATATTCTTGATTATGATATACTTCATATTCATACACTTCATCCAACACAAAATTAAACCGCATCCCCATTTGTTTTTCAAACACTACCGCTCTTACTAGCTCGTTTTGTGAAGGTAAGCCATAAAATACTAATTTGTCGTGCATATAATATTTATCAAATACAAACTCCATAGTCTCACTACCCAATACCCCAAATTTCTGCACTTGTATATGGATATGTGGTTGTGGGGAATATCCGCTATTACCGCATTTGGCAATTACATCGTATACTTTGACATAATCGCCGATTTTAGGGATAATTGAATATTGTTTGAGATGTGATATTTCTACAAAAAATCCATAATCACTTTTGATAATAATATAATTTCCCCAATTATTAATCTTATCCACCTCGCCAATGTTATTATCTGGCAAGTCATTTCTCAATGCCACCACATATCCGCTAATCGGTGCTACGATATCTTGATTAAAACAATAATAATCCTCCAAATACACACCATCTCGTTGATATGTCTTATCATTTCTAACAATTACAAAATCATATGCGTATTTCCACTTGCCAGTATGTGTCCATTCTCCATCAAACCCTTGATATACACTCCATTCACCCTTAAACGGTAAAGCGATCTTAACAGTATTTCCACCAAATCTAAATACATTACTCAAATAATAACTCAAACTTTCTTCCGGAGTGGATTTGATATTGTAATTTAACTCTTTATAATAAATCATACTCAACACAAACACAAACATCATAACGACTATATTAAATGGAAGGGTAAATACTGGCAAAGAATAATAATTAAAAAATATCACCATCGCATCTACTAATACCACACTAATCAACACTCCAATTAACGCCAATAAATAATTTTTAATAGTAGGCAACAAAAACACCCCTCCAAGAGCCACGGCAACTAAGATATAATTAAAACTATACGGCTCATGCAACGCCTCAAAATAATTAGTCACAAATAAAGAATGGATAAACACTCCAAAGCTAAATCCAATCAATGCCATCAAAGCCATGATACGTGATGCATACAATAAAAGCAAGAAAATAATCAACCCAAACAATACATTCGGCAAGAAAAATATAGTCCCCAATGCCCTAAAAAACGCATCCAGAAATGTATTGATATGGATATCAAATATCAGATGATTGTTGATAAGTTCGGAAAAAAAGTGGGAATATCTCAAAGAAGCCAAATACGCTACAATAGTCACCAAACTAAACGGCAAGGATAATATAGGTATTTTGTATACCGCAAATAGCCTATTTAGTATAAAAGAGAGCAAAAACGTAAAAATGGATAAAATAGCAATAAAAAACACACTCAACAAAGTAGGTGCAAACAAATACCCTATCCCCATCCCTACTAGCAAAGAGTTATATAAATAAAATCCATTATCCAAGTATTCCTTTAAGGAAATAAACTCAGCAAACGCGATAGTAAAAATCAACGCCACAAACCCGCCAATAGCAATACTTGGCTGTATCAATAATGCCAAAAACAAAACAACACTAACTTCTATTTTGTCTAAAAATAACAAAGCCGCATATGGCTTTAGTAGAATAATTAACTTATCTCTCAAATCTGCCCCCAGAAATTTAATAGCAAATTATATCATAAAAAAACCTATTTATTAACTCTAAATACTTTCACCCAAGGAGTTAAAATTACCGGAGTAAAGAGTCCTTGCGTGTTTTCAAAGACAAATAACTGTATAAAAGCACTCTTAAGATAAAAATCATCAATAACCAACCATTGATTATATGTCTTGAGGTATATCACATCCAATCCATCACTATTAATAAGCTGTGATAGCTTGTGGAGTTTGAGATCTTTATCATAAAAAGTGATTGCAAAATTTTTAATAGGAATTTGACTACCCAAATCAACAGTATTGTTATTTAAATCAATCTTAATCCCATTTTGCAAAGTCACCACACCATCTTTTTGGGCTAGAGTGCGTGATAACACAAAAAAGTGATCTTTTATCTTACCGTTTTTAAGGTTAATTTCGCTAAACATAGTAATAGTTGGCAAGATATCAAACATCCTAAATGGCAAATAATAATACACATCTGACTTGATATGAGGTAATTTCAACTCCCCAAGGTGTTGCAAAAACGAATCAACATCTTTGTAGCCGTATTTGTGCATTAAGTCTTTGAGATAATTGGTGTCATTGATATGATGAGTATAATTATATTGTGTTTGATATACATCCAAAATCGCCATATTTCTTGATAAATGCAAATCATGTGTGAGGGCATAACTAACCAAAAAATTCACATCCCCGCTATGTTTGGCACCATCTACGAGCGTCTTTACATCAGCATAATAGCGAATTGGATATCCATAATCCCACCATGCTAGGACATAATCATCCCGTTTGGCAATATGTTTGAGCTTATCTAAGACTTGAACCTCTTCATGATTAAAAACCGTTGGCACGATGTATTGCTTGAGATGTTGATAATTAGGCAGTATAAAAATCATCATCATTAATACACCAATAAAATACCGGAAATATTGTTTATTAGATACTTTGTTGGCAATATAATATACTACATACGCATCTGCCAAAGCCATAATCGGCACGGCAAAAATAGTAAATCTAAGTCCCCCTCGAATAGCAAAAAATCCAAGCACCAGCAAAGGTGCGGAAATAATCATGATTGGATATTTCCTAATAAGCATAAAAAGTCCGACAACACCTACTACAAACCCAAAAATACTTCCGCTGATTCTGTGCATTAATACGTTATAATCAATATGCCCCGCTTCTGATATTGTATTGACAACTCCAAAATATTTAAAACTCTCATTATCAATCACAGCCCTTGTGAAGTAATTGCTATGAAGTGTATTTGTCACCCACATAGCCCCTACAAATGCATATACACCAAGAGTCGCCCACAACAAATAACGCTCCTCCACCTTCACCTGTCTCAGTACCACACACACCGCTGCTAATAAAACAAGCTTTGCATAAAAAGGGATATACAAAACCGCAATACTCATCAACAATAACAACTTATACAATTGTGTTTGTTTGGTAGCGTAAATATAAAGCATGCTTACAACCAAAAAACCGTTTGCTATATTAAAAAGCCCGCCATGCCATTGAATCATCAAAATTTCCATCAAAGGTGCTAAAAAGAATAATCTTTGGCGTTTGATCGTATAAATAATCGCCCACAACACAAATAGAGGAAATACCACAACTAGCATATCGGTATCATAATACCCAAACATCGTGCGATGATAATAACTCCATGCGATTCCAGCCAATAAAGAAGCTAAAAATCCTACAAACTCTAGTTGTAACTCTTTGCCTATCAAGATCAAAGGAACCACAATCAAGCTCCCCAAAAATCCTGGCAAGTATTCTATTAATACATCAAAATCCACAAAAAACAAAACTTTAGATAACAAAGCTGTAAAAATACTAATTGGAGCATCAATAGCAGAGAGGTCGTATTGTTGATGAAAACCGGCTAAAAAGTCTCTAGCCCCCTCTGCCCAATAATATCCATCATTATTATTCAACATCAAATGATGATGCCACATAAATTCATCAGCACCCATAGCACCTATATACACATATCGCACCGCAATATTGAATATATAAGCAATGAGTATCAAAATCCACGTTTGTTTATTCATTAGGTTTTCATCCCCATTAACGCATCCAGCATAGAAGAAATCGTATTAATCACCTTCGTTGCGGCTTGATATCCGGTTTGATATTTCATCAAATCCGTCATTTCCTCATCAAGATTAACCCCACTTACACTTTGGTATTGTTGTTCTACTGTGTTGTATACAGCTTGTGAGGTATCTACTTTGTCGTTTATCAAAGATGAATCATTAGCCACATTACTTACCATATATCTGTAATATCCAGAAATAGTATTAACGTTGGTTCCTTCTTGTGTGTGAAATTCTAGTTTGTCATACTGCAATTGCACCATATCGTTTGCCGTATCATTATTTCCTTCACTCGGTGCTTTATAAGCATGTAACTGCTCTGGGCTATCAATGAATCTCCGATCTAGCGTGATATCTGAGCTATCATGCCCACTAAAAAATTTATTTAATCCTATTGAACCACCAAAATTTGACGTATCGTTATCCAAACCTACATACGTTGTCTCATCAGTATTTTTATTAAATACAAATGAACCATTGATAAAATCCGCGTGATAATAATCATCCACATCATCACTATCATCGTTATCGTCGTTATCATCGATATTGGCCATGTTAATTTGTGCCAATACCCCAGCGGTAGTTGAATATAACGGATCTTTGCTTTGTGAATTTACAACAATCGTTCTTCTTGCTAACTCATCTCCATCATCATTATACACCACAACATCAAACGAACCGTCTTTAATTGGCAAATCAAAATCCTCATCATTTGATTTAGTAAGTGGCTTGTATTGCACCTTATTTAACGCATTAAAAAGCCAACTTCCATCATCCTTTACCAACAAAGCTCCATTATCCAAAGAGCCATTTCCATCATTATCCACTTTCTTAAAGACAACATTTCCATTTTGAATCGTAGCTTCATAATCGATGTTGTTATTTTGCAATTCATTGTTTATTGCATCGAGGTTTTGTTGTAATGTTTTGTCTTTATCTATTTGTATATCCACATCTTGCACAAATTTACCATTGTTGTCATAAGCACTTAGCGTCAATGTCCCATCTCTTACTTCGTTGTGTAAAAATGGCCTTACTTGAGCACTATCGAGTGAATATTTATTAATCTGATCATCCGTTAACGATACCGGTTTAGCGATTTGTTGTCCCACCGGCTCTTCTTGTGCCGAATACGCATACAAAGAGTTCGTAGACTGAATCAGTGTTCTTGAAAACGCATCCAATTCATCAATATACTTACCACTATACCCATCCGTAACTTTACCATCTACATCATAGTGCGTCCCTCGAAATTCAAGCAAACCTCCCATAATATTGTTTTTGGGAATATCATTGGTAATATCTACTTTTGTATAGTCCTGTTTTTCAAAGTATACCGAATAATATCCATCTCTACTTTGTGGATTGGGCTCTACTTCGATTGGATGGTATGTTGCATTATCCACAATAGGATACCCACCCAACGTAATTACATAATTCTCCTCATAATCAGCAATATTAGGATCGGCTCCGCCCATGCTTTGTATTCCGATTTTTGATACTTTTGCACCCGTAAGCTCAATTAGTCTCTTTTCTGCGGCATCTCTTTGGTCTCTTAATTCATTTGCATGGTCATTTTTATTAGCTTCTACTTTGGTAATTTCCTTGTTGAGATTTGCGATATTTTTAATCAACAAATTCACCTCATCACCATATACTTTGATCTTATCATTTGCCGATTTGCTCAAATCATCAATTTTTGAGCGAGTCTCTTGGATATTGTCTGTCAAAATCTTTGTTTTACTTGCCAAATTCACCTTCATGGCGTTATCTGTAGGATTGTTAGCAAAATCGTTCCATGCATTAAAATAATCTTGAATATTTTTATTTAATCCCACATCTTGCACATCTGGGAAATATTGTGCTACTTCATTGACGTTAGATTGCAATGTCGAATAATATTGCAAATCCCTATTTGACGTCTCGTATCTTGAAAAAAGATAATCATCTTTAACTCTTACGATAGTTTGAACCTTTGAGCCAGTTCCGATATCTCCTGAATATGTGTGAACGGAAATGTTTGAAACAATTTGCGTTCTTTGTCTTGTATAGTCTTTGTTGCTGGCATTTGAGATATTGTTACTTGTTGTGGCTATGGCATTTTGGTTGGTTTTTAAACCGCTATATCCGGTATATAAAGATGAAAACATTCCCATTTTTTAGCCTTTTAGAGAAAAATATGACGTCTCTGAAGGAGATATCTCATACCCTATACCAACCTCACTCCCGTTAATTTTGTGAATTAGTCCATTATAAAAGTTTGCCACACTCAATACCATTTTTTCAAGTTTTTTGTGTAATTTATAAAATTCTTGGATTTTTTTTCTAAAATCCGTAAATACCGCGTCTTCTTGCGGTGTCAAAAGTTCGCTCATATCGGAAATTTTTTGACTTCTTTGAACCAAAATATTATCTATTTGCGATTTTAAGTCAGCAAATTTTCCTATTAGTATATCTTTTTGCTGATTGCGATTGAATAAATATGTGTGTCGTGCTTGTTTGATATCCTCTATATCCTGTTTTGTGATGTCTATTAACTCATCTAACGTGTTGTTAATAGAAATAATTAAATCATATAACATTTCCTCTCCTTATTAACAACAACAAGATACGGATATGCGAAGAAAAGAAGATTATAAAAGAGTTTTTGCTAGCTTATCTGCCGTTTTGTCCAAATCTATTTTATAAGTGCCATTAGAAATAGCTTCTTTGAGACTATCTACTTTGCTTTTCTCCACATTTTTGACTTGTTTGTTGTCATTATTATTTGACGATACAGTCTGAAAAAATGTAGAGTTGTTATTTCCTACTCTCATCTAAAGTCCTTTTTATTGTTATCCTAAAACTATATCGTCATAATACCA
Source organism: Campylobacterota bacterium (assembly GCA_013153685.1). Taxonomy (GTDB): domain Bacteria; phylum Campylobacterota; class Campylobacteria; order Campylobacterales; family JAADDX01; genus JAADDX01. Next base: position 23,159 of record JAADDX010000053.1, read on the forward strand.
AAATTTTGCAATTTTTCATAAATTATTTTTATCTTTTAGATAATCAAACAATAGCTTTGAATATCCAAATGACCCTGAAAGATCCTTTGATAACTGCTCTTTATACATTGACTCATATATATCTTCCCCCGCTGATTTAGGGAAAAGAGCGTTATCTTTTTTGAGTGCTTCTTTTAAAAAGAAATTCAAAATCTCACTCTCAAAATCATCGCAGCTTTGTTTGAGCTTTTTTAAATTTTCTGTCTTAGAGATATCTACTTTGTTATACATACCCAAAGTAATTACACTATTATCTACATTCATAACTATCTCCTTAGTTCAATTTCAACTTCGCTTTTAAAGCACCGCTGCTTTTTAACGTCTCCAAAATAGCAATAATGTCTTTTGGTCTTGCTTTATACTTTTGAAAAATATCTGCAAGCTCAGCCATACTGCTTCTTTTGGTAATCTTAATCATCATAGTCCCCTGTGTAATTACGATAGGGTCTATTGCTATATTACTTCCAGCAACAATCGTTCCGGTTCTCTCATCCACCACCACAACATTCTCAGACGGAGTGTAGTATTGTATATCCTGCACTTTTGCCAAAAATTCCGGCATCGACATATTTGCCGGTTTGTGAAGCTCGATGCTTCTAGGGTCTAGTGCAATTGCTATGTGTTTATTTTTGAATGTTTTATTGATAAGATTTTGAATCGTTACAGCATTGTTAAAATTGCTTTTTTTCAGAGATAAAACTGCAGTCTTTTTGTGATAAATATCATAAATAATTTCCCTCTCCACAGTCGCCCCACCATAAAGTTTACCTACTGTAGTGAAGTGTAACTGCCCCCCTTTTGATCTACCGGTATTGAATCCACCGATTGTAATATGCCCTTGTGCTAATGCATAGATTCTCCCATCTACACCCTTTAAAGGAGTCAAAAGCAACGTCCCCCCTTCGATACTCTTAGCATCTCCGATACTTGAGATAGTGATATCTAGCTTATCACCTTGTCTGGCAAATGGAGGCAATTTAGCCGTTACCACAACAGCTGCTACATTTTTGGATTTGATATCTTTAGGATCTAATTTGACATTTACGTTTTTTAGTAAGTTGGCTAATGTTTGATTGGTAAAGGCACTACTACTATCACCAGTTCCATTTAACCCCACTACAAGCCCATATCCGATTAACTGGTTATCTCTCACACCTATAATCGAAGAAACATCCGCGAGTCGCTGAGCAAAAAGATTCACCGTAGCAATGAAATAAAAAGTAATGATAAATAAAAATGTAAGTCTCTTCTCTAGCACGTCCAATTTAATTACTTCTTGCATAACAATCCTTGTTTTTACAAACAAAGAGCAAAAAGTATGCCAAATTAACGACTAAATATAATCAAATCTTTATCAATAGGCAAAGTATGAAGTATTTGTAACGTATCGGTAGTCTGGAAATTGGTATGCTTGTGAAACGAAGAATTTACCAAAAACACTTTCCAATCAACCACATCTTTAATCTGCTCATACAATCTAACACCACCCTCAATCATAACAAACTTATAATCTCTAAAATCCAACTCATCGCTTACAAACACTTCCCGTTCAATATCAAAAAGGGGTATCTTTTTGTCAAATTCCTTTTTGGTAGAATAGATCATCACATCTGGGGCAGATCCTTGTATATATCTCGCATCCAAAGTTGGTCTATCCACTCTTACAGTATTTCCGCCAATAGTTAGCAAATCAATTTTATCTCTTATTTGGTGCACCCACTCCAAGGTTTTTTGTGTGCTGATATAGCCGCCTTGATACACTCCATTCAAACTAAAAGCAAACTTAAAAAACACAAATCTATCCTGCCATTTCACAAACGGCTCAATCAAGTCATAACACCGCTGATCTTGCAATAACACCACTTCAATTCCGGCTTGTTGCAATCTCTCATATCCACCCGTATGTTTAAAATCTCTATAGCCAATCACCACCTTTTTGGGTTTAAGAATAGAGAGCAAATCGGCACAAGATGGGGTTTTACCTATGTGTGTGCAAGGCTCTAGCGTTACATACAAAGTAGCTGAATGAAAAAAGTTATTGTGGTGCTTGATAAGATATTGGTGAATATCATGTGATGAAGTAAGATCTGGCACATCAAAAAAATAACTAAAAGCATCCCACAGCACATTCACTTCTGCATGCGGCATACCAGCTTGTTTGTGTGCGTTAACAAAAAGCTCGTTATTAACAATAAGACTAGCTCCCACAGCGGGATTGGGATAAGTGAGAAATTGATATCTCCATGCCTCATCAATCGCTAGATTCAATGCATAATTATCCATTTTACCACTCAAAGTATGTTTTGGCTTTTTTGATGCTTGAGAGGGGAATGATTTTGTTTTTTATATTGATTTTGTTGTTTTCTTTATCAAAATCTTGCAATTTACCTTTGATTTTTTGCCCATCATTTAAGGTTACTCTCACCAATTCACCCACAGACTTCTCAAAATGATGCGGTTCTTTTAATACCCGCTCAACTCCAGGGCTTGATACTTCTAAAAAATACTGCTCATCAACATTATATTCCACATCAAAAATAGGAGATAATATTTGATTAATCAAAGCACAATCATCCAATGTTACGGATTTTTTCTTTGGATGCTGGATATAAACTCTAAAAAATCTATGATCGTTTTCTAACACATTTTCAATATCATACAACACAAAACCGTTATCCTCCACTATTTGCTTGATAATTTCTCTCATTAATACTCCTTTTATTCAAACAAACTATCTATTTCTATCTGTGTAGCCTCGTTTAGCTCCACTTCACATTCTACTAAAATTGCAAAATTAAATTTTTCATTAAAAAATGTATCGATATTACTCTTATCAAAAAATTTCACTTTTGCATGCTTCATATTCTCACAAATATAATTAATCTCTCTTATAAAATATTTATCTTTCCTAATCCCATAAATTACGACTCTATCACTTCGTCCAAATTCTACTTTTTCATATTTTGAATTTATAAATTGAGGTCTAAATCTATCTAATTTCACATCTTTTAGATGATAAGCAAGTTTATTAGCCTTAAAAAAATATAAAGCTTCTTTTAATTCATCTAAATAAAGCGGTGGAAATATAAGTGAATATTTTTTGTTCTCAAAGACGAAATTTGTAATAAAAGTAGAAGCATTCATAACTTTTAAATCTACTTTATTAAGTGATTTTTTATTAAGTGAAATACTTGTGATTTTCTCATCGGATGTAATATATATGAAGTTATCATTTAAAAACTCTGCCTTTAACTCATCTAATATGGCTACTCTTTTGTCTTTATTGATAGATTTTATGATTTGTAAAGTTATATCGTTTGTGACGTATAAAGTAGTCGTTAGAAATTTATATTTAAGAAGTTTTAGCAACGCCTCATCTATATTATCTACTTTTATCCATGCTATTTCTTCATCGATAATAGGTAAATTTTGACTAAACAAAATCCCGTAAGAGCCTTTATTGATAGCTTCTTTAATCTCATCAATATCATTTGAGATAAAAAGGCATTCTCTTTTTACCTTTTGTATCTCATCTGCAAAAAAATTTATATCAGTGATATATCCACTATTTACAAGCTCACCATCTGTGATATTGACAATATCCTCTATTCTCATTTAATAGGTGTTCCTTCTTTTTTCGGTGCTTCTGGGCGAAGTAGATGAAGTCCATTTTCATCTTTTGCCGCAAGCAACATCCCTTCACTAATCATTCCCATAAGTTTAGCAGGTTTAAGGTTTGCTACTACTGCTACTTGTGTTCCTACTAAACTCTCCGGTGAATAATATTCCTTAATTCCAGCAACAATTTGTCTATTTCTACCTTCACCCAAATCTACTTCAAGTCTTAAAAGTTTTTTAGATTTTTTTACTTCCTCTGCGACTTTAATAGTTCCGATTTTTAAGCTCACATTGAAAAATTCATCAATAGTGATAATTCCCTCTTCTTTTTTTATTTCCACCGGTTTTAGCAATGGTTTATCAATTTTAGGGAATAATGGTTCTGTTTTTTGGATAGTAAATTCGCTTAAAAGCTCTTTATTTCTGATAAATTTATCATAATTTTGAGTATTGATTTCATAATTCAAGCTTTTTGCGATTTTATCCATCGTTTTAGGCATAAATGGAGATAATTTAAAACTTGCTTTTGCTAAAACATTGGCAATAAGCCCAAGAAGTGCCATCGTTTCGTCAGTTTTTCCTTCTTTTATCATCGCCCACGGCTGATAATCAGCTATGGCTTTGTTTGCGATATTAAATACTTTCCAAAGTTCTTCAAGATATTTATGAAGTTGCATTTCATATAAATAAGGTTCTAAATTATCGATAATACTTTCCACCTCATCAAGCTCTTTTTGATAAAATTCTTTTACTTTGCTACTATCGATTTTACCATCAAAATATTTATAACTCATACCGATAATTCTATTTAGAAGGTTACCCAAATCATTTGCCAAATCATTATTTATTCTATCAATCAACGCTCTCTCACTAAAATCCCCATCAGCACCAAACGGCACTTCTCTCATCATAAAATATCTAAAATTTTCAAGTCCATACGCATCGGCTACTTCTTTTGGATTGATTACATTTCCTTTACTTTTTGACATTTTTTCACCATCTCTTGTCCACCATCCATGAGCCGCGATATTTTTAGGTAGTTCAAGCCCAAGACTCATCAAAAACGCAGGCCAATAAATCGCGTGAAATTTAAGAATATCTTTTCCTACAATATGCAAATCCGCAGGCCAATATCTATCCATCAAACTCTCATCATCACTCCCATATCCAAGTGCAGTAATATAGTTTAAAAGTGCATCAAGCCATACATATACTACATGTTTATCATCATTTAATTCTTTTGGTAATTTCACTCCCCATTCAAACGAAGTTCTAGTAATTGATAAATCCTTTAATCCATCTTCAACAAATCTAATTACTTCATTTGCTTTTGCTTTTGGTAAAATAGGCGTTTTTTCTTTATACCACTCTAAAAGTTGTTTTTCATATTTTGATAATTTAAAAAAGTAACTCTCCTCTTTTAGCTTTCTTGTAGGCTTTCCACAATCAGGGCAAAATTCTTTATCAATAAGCTGTGTTTCAGTAAAAAATGTCTCACAACTCACACAATAATTTCCTTCATACTCACCTTTGTAAATATCTCCCTTTTCAAACATTATCTTAAATGCTTTTTGAACTCCTCTTTTGTGCTCTTCATCAGTAGTTCTTATAAATTTATCATAACTAATCTCAAATTCATCCCATAATTCTTTAAATTTATTACTAATCTCATCAGCATATTCTTGTGGATTTTTACCTCGTTTTTTAGCCGCTTCTTCAATTTTTTGTCCGTGTTCATCAGTTCCGGTGAGGAAAAATGTATCCATTCCTTTTAGTCTTGCATATCTTGCTATCGTATCAGCTATAATAGTCGTATAAGCATGTCCTATATGGGCTACATCATTTACATAATAAATAGGTGTTGTTAAATAAAATTTCTTACATTCTGCCATTTGAAAGTCCTTTTGGAGTTTTTAGGTAATTATATCATAAAGTAGTTTATTTTTGTTATAATTTTGCCATTAGAAATCAAATCACAAATAAGGACTTCAATGAAAAATAAAATCTACAAATTCTACAAGTGGTCAAACACATGGCAAGGGACTATTGTGTTGGTATTGCTTTTTATGTTTTTTATCGCACAAGCGTTTTTGATACCAAGTGGAAGTATGAAAAATACTTTATTAGTTCATGATGCATTATTTGCCAAAAAATTCGCCTACGGTATCCCTATCCCTCATATACCTTGGATTGAAGTGCCAATATTGCCGGATTTTAGAGGGGATGGGCATTTGATTGATGGACCTAAGCCCAAAAGAGGAGATATTGTGATATTTAGATATCCACTACAACCCAAACTACACTTTGTCAAAAGATGTGTAGCCAAAGAGGGGGATAAGTTATTAGTTCGAAACAAACAATTATATTTGCGAATACAAAATAATGACGCCAAAACAATAGCGTTTGCTAAAAAGATGCGTGCGAAGGTAGTAGAGCTTGGTGGCGAGAGATATATCCTCAATCCTTACTCTACCATTCACAAAGGGATTCATCATGATCCGGATATTACTGAAATTGATGGGTTTAATGAGCCTGTGTTTAATTATGGACCGATTATCGTCGGTAAGGGTGAGTTTTTCATGATGGGAGATAATAGAGATCATAGTGCCGATAGCAGATTTTGGGGACCTATTACATACAAAGAAGTAGTCGCTAAGCCGTGGTTTATCTACATGAGCTGGGATAAAAATTATCAAATCCGATGGAATCGCGTCGGTAAAACAATCGATGAAATTGAACAAGAATTAAGAGATGGGGTGTTGAAATATCCTATTAGAGAAGGGCACAAAAAGTTAGAATAACTTACCTAAACATCCTAAAAGGTCGAATCATAAACAACATCAAAATAATAGCTAATGCCAAAGGATACATAAACAACGTCTTTTTGTAGAGATGTTTGTGCTGGATTGGGCTTTTTTCCAATTTATCTATATCTTGATAAATTTCCGCTAAATTTTGTATAGAAGCATAATACGATTTGGCATGACTAATTTGAGCTAAATACTGCAACAAAGGATAATTCGCATCTCCAATGCCGATGGTGTAGACTTTGATGTGATATTTTTTGATAGCTTTGATGACAGTATTAAGTGATACTTTACTAGAGTTATCCATACCATCAGTTAGTAAAATAATAATTTTTGATTTGGCTTTGGTGTTTCTAAGCATCCTAATACTTTGCAGTAAAGAATCCATAATAGCAGTTTGCTCGCCGGCTATTGATACATAGCTTCTTTGGAGAATATCTTTGATAAAATCTTTATCATACGTTAGTGGAGAAGCGATAAATGCATTGGTCCCAAATATCACCAATCCAAGCTTATCATTACCCCTTTGAGATACGAAACTCTTGGCGACTTGTTTGACTACTCCAAATTTATTGTCATTTGCCATACTACCGCTACTATCGATCGATAGCACAATTGCATCAGAGTTTTTGTAATCAATCGAGGTTATTGGAATATATGGATTGGCAAGTGCAATCGCACTACACACGATTATCAAAAACTGTAGGATGTAATTGGAGGTGAGTTTGGATGCATATTCAACATGCGGAAATAAAATAGCCGCTCTTTTTGGAGGACATAATTTATAGCAAACAATATACAAAATAGGCAATACCAAAAACAACGGATATTCAAATTTCAATCACTCACCTTTTTTTGACAATAATCCAATGCTATACCTTCTCTTACACCACTATCTACTACCACACACTCCTCAAATCCACTCAATACAAAAATTTCCCTAAAAATCATAATCCCACTAACAATCAAATCACCTCGTCCCACACCGACAAGCTTCTCTCTTTGTGCCATTTGCATCGATAAAAGCTTATTTTTGAAATAATCCAAATCCTCAATTGTTAAAATTGTGTTATTAATCTTGCTAGGGTCATACGTCTCGTAAGTCAATCCGTTTTTGAGTGCGGCAAGTGTAGTAGGAGTGCCGCTACTTGCTACAAAAATATCCGGATTATATGCAAGAAGTATAAAATTGATAAAATCTTTAAACGGCTTAACATCTTGTTTGATACCATACTCCAAGGCTTCTATAGACTTGTATTTTTGGGAAATGGTCACAATACCCACTTCAAAGCTATCCATTACAATATCTTGCTTTGTCTTTAATATCAATTCAGTGCTTGCACCACCAATATCAACCAAAAACATATTTTTATAGGGTTGTTGTAGCTCAACACTAGCCCCAAATGCTGTAAAATACGCTTCCTCTTGCGGACTAATTACTTCAAATACTACATCAGTAGCATCTTTGATAAGCTTAATAACCTCTTCTTGATTGCTAGCACTTCTGAGTGCTTGGGTAGCGTATGCCACCACCTCATCAAAGTTCATCATTTCCTTAGCTTGATTAATAGCCTCAATTATTCTATATACACTCTCTTTTTGGATTTGATTAGTCTCTACTAACTTATCCGCCGTTCTTACTATCTTTTCAAAAGTGCGAATCACTTGTTTGGTTTGGCAATCGTATTCAATCATTCTAATTGTATTACTACCCAAATCTATCGCAACCATCTATACTCCTTACAAAAATATAGGGAATTATACTATCTTTTAATCAAATTCGAAGTCGTAATATTACAAAAAGTAGTTTAATTTAGCAAAAAAAGTTTAAATAAAATGTTTCACTTTGTTTGTGATTATGTATTATATGAATGGGAGTTTAAGAGCGGTTATTTTAAGAATTTCAAAATAAACATGGGGAAATAGTGGTTTTTAAAC